>CAZVDA010000133.1:0-6904 GCA_964625365.1 uncultured Thiopseudomonas sp.
GGTTCGATACAGCTGAAAACCGCACATCCATGCGTTGGGAGTGCGGTTTTTTTTTTGATGTAAATTCAGGCATTTTTTTACAGACAAAGAGGGTTTCGCCATGTCGCGCAGACGTGTGGTTGTGACTGGTCTGGGCATGCTGACGCCACTGGGCCTTGATGTGGCTTCCAGCTGGGCAGGTATTCTCGCGGGCCGCAGCGGTATTGCACCAATTGAACATATGGACGTAGAAGCCTTTACTACCCGTTTTGGCGGATCGGTCAGGGGCTTTGACGTCGAGCAGTACATGCCTGCCAAGGATGCGCGCAAGTTTGACCTGTTCATTCAGTACGGCTTGGCGGCCAGCTATCAGGCCATGCGTGACTCCGGTCTGGAAGTCACCGACGCCAACCGTGAACGTATCGGCGTGGTTATGGGCTCCGGCATTGGCGGCCTGACCAATATCGAGGAAACCAGCCACACCCTGTTCGACAAGGGCCCGCGCCGTATTTCCCCGTTTTTTGTACCGGGTTCCATCATCAACATGGTATCGGGCGTATTGTCCATGCAGCTGGGCCTGCAGGGCCCCAACTACGCGATTACCACCGCCTGCACCACCGGTACCCATTGTATTGGTTCGGCGGCGCGCACCATCATGTATGGCGATGCCGACGTAATGGTGGCCGGTGGCTCGGAAATGGCCACCTGCGGACTGGGGCTGGGCGGTTTTGCCGCCTCCCGCGCACTGTCTACCCGCAACGACAACCCACAGGCGGCCAGCCGTCCATGGGATGCCGACCGTGACGGCTTTGTGCTGTCGGACGGTGCCGGCGCGGTGGTGCTGGAAGAGCTGGAGCATGCCCGTGCCCGTGGCGCGACCATCTATGCCGAGGTGTCCGGCTTCGGCATGAGCTCCGATGCCTACCACATCACCCTGCCGCCGGAAGACGGCAATGGCGCGGCCCGCTGTATGGCCAATGCCATGCGCGACTCCGGCCTGGCGCTGGATGCCATTGATTATGTCAACGCCCACGGCACCTCCACGCCGGCGGGTGACGTTGCCGAGGTACAGGCACTCAAGAAAGTGTTTGGCGAGCATGCCCGCCAGCTCAGCGTTAGTTCCACCAAGTCGATGACCGGCCACCTGCTGGGTGCCGCCGGTGCCGTTGAAGCCATTTTCAGCGTGCTGGCCATCCGTGACCAGGTGGCACCGCCGACCATCAACCTGGACAACCCCGGCGAAGGCTGTGATCTGGACTTTGTTCCACATCAGGCCAAACAGCGCCGCATTGATGCCGTGCTGTCCAACTCGTTCGGCTTTGGCGGCACCAACGGCTCGCTGGTATTTACCCGGTTCACGGAGTGACCTGTTGGGTCAACGGCCAGCCGGCGGATTCGCTGGCGCTGGCCGACCGGGGACTGGCCTATGGTGACGGCCTGTTCGAAACCATGCGGGTCAGGGACGGTCGCATTGACTGGCTCGACCTGCATCTGCAGCGCCTGCTGCATGGCTGCCAGCGGCTGCAGATTCCCTCGCAGGCGCAGCTGTTGCGCAGCGAAATCGAAGCCTTTGCCAGCCGTCAGACTGAAGGCGTCTGCAAGCTGATTCTGACCCGTGGCGATGGCCAGCGCGGTTACGGACTGCCGCAACCGGCCAGCCCCAGACGCATCTTGATGGCAGCTCCCTTGCCGGTCTGGCCCGACCGCAACGCCACGCAGGGCGTGCGCCTGTTCCCCTGCCAAACCCGTCTGGCGATCCAGCCCTTGCTGGCTGGTCTCAAACACCTCAACCGGCTGGAGCAGGTGCTGGCCCGTGCCGAGTGGAACGATGCGGATTATGCCGAAGGGCTGCTGCTGGATACCTCGGGACGCGTCATCGAGGGCGTATTCAGCAACCTGTTTTTTGTTCGTGATGGTCAGCTGCTGACGCCGGATTTGTCCGGCAGCGGCGTAGCCGGCATCATGCGTGAGCGTATTCTGCAACTGGCCGGACAGCTGGCTGTGCCGGTAGAGGTGCGCGATATTGTGGCCGGCGAGCTGCAGGACATGGATGAAGCCTTTACCTGCAACAGCCTGTACGGCATCTGGCCGGTACGCGAATGCAGCGGCCGGCACTGGCCGGTCGGCCCGCTAACCCTTAGACTGCAACAAACCCTCAACAGGCAGGATTCATGATCAAGGCACTGGTTTTTACGTGTGCAAGTTTCTTTCTGGCGGCGGTGCTGGTCACCGGTGGTAGCTGGTGGATGTACAAAAGTAGTCTGGAACAGCCGCTTCTGCTTGAGCACGAACAGGCACTGGTGGTACAGGCCGGTACGACGCCGCGGGCGTTGATTCACGACCTTGAACAGCAGGGCGTGATCAAGGGTGCGCTCTGGCTACGCCTGATGTGGCGTTTGCAGCAGCAGGCACCTGCCGTGCAGGTGGGTGAGTATGCACTGACGCCCGGCATGCGCATGAGCGATCTGCTGGAAAAATGGCGTACCGGCGACATGATCCAGCACCGTATTACACTGGTGGAAGGCTGGACCTTTGCCCGTTTCCGCCAGGCGCTGGCGCAAAACGAGGTGCTTGAGCATGTGCTGGGCGACTGGAGTGACGCGCGCATCATGGAAGAATTGGGCAAGCCGGGCGTGCATCCGGAAGGACGCTTTTATCCCGATACCTATCAGTTCACCCGCGGCCAGAGCGACCTTGACCTGCTGCGCCTGGCCGGCAAGCGGCTGGACGAGGTTCTGGAGCAGGAGTGGGCACAGCGTGCCGAACGGCTGCCCTACAAGACGCCCGAACAGGCGCTGGTGATGGCCTCCATCATTGAAAAGGAAACCGGCGTGGCCAGCGAGCGCCCGGCGATTGCCGGTGTATTTGTGCGCCGCCTGAACAAGGGCATGCTGCTGCAAACCGATCCGACCGTGATTTACGGCATGGGCGATGCCTACAACGGGCGCATTACCCGCGCTGACCTGAGGCGGCCAACGGCTTACAATACCTATGTAATTGCCGGTCTGCCGCCCACGCCGATTGCCATGGTGGGCCGCGAGGCAATCCATGCTGCGCTCAATCCCGCCGATGGCGACGCGCTGTATTTTGTTGCCAAGGGTGACGGTAGCCACCAGTTTTCGCGCACCCTGCAGGAACACAACAACGCAGTGCGTCAGTATCAGCTCAAGCGCCGTGCCGATTACCGTTCCAGCCCGGCACCGGCAGCCCGTGGAGACAACAACTGATGCGCGGCCTGTTTATCACCCTGGAAGGCCCCGAAGGGGGCGGCAAAACCACCAACCGCGAGTTTCTGGCACAGCGTCTGCGTGATGCCGGTCACGAGGTGCTACTGACCCGCGAGCCGGGCGGCACGCCGCTGGCGGAAAAAATCCGCAACCTGCTGCTGGCTGAACATGACGAACCCGTGGCAGTAGATACCGAACTGCTGTTGATGTTCGCCGCCCGCGCCCAGCACATCAACCAGCTGATTCTGCCTGCACTGGAAGCCGGCAAGGTGGTGCTCTGTGACCGCTTTACCGATGCCACCTATGCCTATCAGGGCGGCGGTCGCGGCATCAGCACCGCACGCATTGCCGTGCTGGAAGATTTTGTACAGGGCGCGCTGCGTCCCGACCTGACCCTGCTGTTTGACCTGCCGGTTGAAGCCGGCATGGCGCGTGCCCGCCAGCGCGGCGCGCTGGACCGCTTCGAGCAGGAACAGCAGGCGTTTTTCGAGGCAGTACGGAAAAACTACCTGCAGCGTGCTGCCGCCGAACCGCAGCGCTTTTGCATGGTCGATGCTGGCCAGCCGCTGGCACAGGTCCAGCAGCAGTTGCTGCCGGTGCTGGCCGGAATTCTGGAGCGGCTGCATGAGCACTGAGTTGCTTCCCTGGCAACAGCCGCTGTGGGACTCGCTGGCCGGTCGCCCGCAACAGGCCCATGCCTATCTGCTGCATGGCCCTGCCGGTAGCGGCAAGCGCCAGCTGGCCAACCGGCTGGCGCAGTGGCTGCTGTGCCGTGAACCGGCAGAGCAGGGTGCCTGCGGCCAGTGCAGTGCCTGCAAGCTGTACCGGGCGGGAAGCCATCCCGACCTGTTTGTGCTGGAGCCGGAAGAGGAAGGCAAAAGCATCCTGATCGGTGACGTGCGCACGCTGGTGGCGTCCATCCAGCAAACCGCCCAGCAGGGTGGGCGCAAGGTCATTATTCTGGAACCGGCCGAGTCCATGGTGGTGAATGCCGCCAACGCACTGCTGAAAAGCCTGGAAGAGCCGGGTGCCGGTACGGTGTTTTTGCTGCTGTCCGGCCAGCCGAGTTTTTTACTGCCCACCATCAAAAGCCGTTGCGTACTACAGGCCTGTCCGTTGCCGGCACTGGAGCAGGCTGCTGCCTGGCTGGCCGGACAGCTGCCCGACTACAGCGACGAGCAGCGCAGCTTGTTGCTGCAGCTGGCTGGTGGTTCGCCTCTGCTGGCGCTGGAACATGCCCGCAACGCGGTCATCCAGCAGCGCGCCGAGGTGGTTGAAGGGGTTAAACAATTGATCAAACTCCAGGCCTCGCCGGTCGAGCTGGCCACCCGCTGGGCCAAGCTGCCGCCGGTGCTGTTGCTGGAGTGGTTTGCCGGCTGGTGCCAGCTGATGCTGCGTTACCGGCTCACGCAAAACGAAGCGGATCTGGGTTTGGCCGACATGCAGCCTGTGCTAAAGTACGCCGCAGGTTTTATTGAAAACGACGCATGCCTGCAGTTGCATGCATGGATTCTGGAACGCCGCGTCAAGCTGCTGCGCCGCGCGCCCCTGCGCCAGGATCTGCTGCTTGAGAGCCTGCTGGTGCAGTGGCTGCAGCTGGTGCGGCCATCCGGCCGGTCCTGACGGACCTTTACGCCAACAACAAGAGAGGACAGTGTTATGGGACTCCCACCGGGGCTCGGTCACGGCATTATGTCGCTGACCATCAAGGACAAGGCAGTGCTCTATGCGGCCTATATGTCCTTTGTCAAAAATGGCGGTTTGTTCATTCCTACCAACAAGGCTTTCCAGCTGGGTGACGAAGTATTTCTGCTGCTCAACCTGATGGAAGAAGACGACAAGATGCCGGTCGCCGGCAAGGTGATCTGGATTACCCCGCGTGGTGCCCACGGCAACCGTGCTGCCGGTGTCGGCGTACAGTTCAGCGAGAATGACGTGGCAGTGCGCAACAAGATCGAACAATACCTGGTAGGTGCGCTGCAAAGCGACCGCCCCACCCATACGCTGTAGTCACCTGTCTGCTGGCTTATTTACAGGCCGGCGCAAAGGGCAATATGCCCAAATCATGTGGCGCAGGCTGATTTCCTGCCTGCGCTGCTTCTACCCTTTCCAGATGTCCGTATTTTCATGCTTGTAGATTCCCATTGTCATCTTGACCGTCTTGACCTGTCTGCGTTTGGGGGCAGTCTGGACGCTGCCCTGGATGCTGCCCGTGCACGCGGTGTCGGCCATTTTCTCTGCATTGGCATCAGCATGGAGAATGCGGCTACCGTGCGTGGCTTTGCGCAGCAATACCCCGATGTGGACTGTTCGGTTGGTGTACATCCGCTGGATCTGGTGCGCGGCGGCGAGCCTACGCTGGAGTGGCTGCAGGCCGAGCTGAACCATCCCGGCGTGGTGGCGGTGGGCGAAACCGGTCTGGACTACTATTACCAGACCGAAACCGCCGACATGCAGCAGGAGTCGTTCCGCCTGCACCTGGAAGCGGCGCGTATCAGCGGCAAGCCGGTGGTGGTACACACCCGGGATGCCAAAGCCGATACCCTGGCGCTGTTGAGCGAGGCACAGTTGCCACAGGCCGGTGTCATGCACTGTTTTACCGAAGACTGGGAGATGGCCAAAGCCTGTCTGGATCTGGGTTATTACATTTCGTTTTCCGGTATCGTCACCTTTCGCAACGCCGACATGCTGCGCGAAGTGGCGCGCAAGGTGCCGGCTGACCGCATGCTGGTGGAAACCGATTCGCCCTATCTGGCCCCGATTCCGCATCGCGGCAAAAAAAATTTTCCCGAATATGTGGCCGATGTGGCCAGCTTTCTGGCCGGATGGCGCGGCGAGTCGCTGGAGCAGCTGACCGCGCAGACCACCGCCAACTTCAAGCGCCTGTTTCCGCTGGCGCGGGTCGGGCAGGGCGTGTAAATGGGCAGTGCGCGTACCGTACAGCTGGAAGCCGGCTGGCAGCAGGCTCTGGCCGGTGAATTTGCCCAGCCTTACATGCAGGAACTGTCAGCCTTTTTGCGTGCCGAAAAAGCCGCCGGCAAGCAGGTGTATCCGGCCGGCGGACTGATTTTCAATGCCCTCAACCTGACGCCGCTGGATCAGGTGCGGGTGGTGATTCTGGGCCAGGACCCTTATCACGGCCCGGGGCAGGCCCATGGCCTGAGTTTTTCCGTATTGCCGGACGTGCCGCCACCGCCTTCGCTGCAGAACATCTTCAAGGAGCTGCAGCGTGACCTGAATATCCCCATACCCGGCCACGGCTGTCTGGAAAGCTGGGCGCGTCAGGGTGTGCTGCTGCTCAACACTGCGCTGACGGTCGAGGCAGGGCAGGCGGGCTCCCATGCCAAAAGCGGCTGGCACCGCTTTACCGACCGCGTCATTGAGGTCATCAACCAGCAGCGCGAACATGTGGTGTTTATGCTTTGGGGGGCTCACGCCCGCAGCAAGGCGGCGCTGCTGGACCCGAAAAAACAGCTCATCCTTACCTCCGCACATCCTTCGCCGTTGTCTGCCTATCGCGGTTTTCTTGGCTGCGGCCACTTCAGCCGCTGTAACCAGTTTTTACAGCAAATGGGGCATGTGCCTGTCGACTGGCGTCTACCGCCGCTGTGATGGCGGGGCATTGGCTTGCGTGAAGTGTAGTTTTTTGGCTTTGGTGTTGCAGGCCGGGCGGGGCCGAAGCAAAGCTACGCTGCCAG
>CAZVDA010000134.1:0-6801 GCA_964625365.1 uncultured Thiopseudomonas sp.
GGACGCCCTGGCCGACCTTTTCATCACCGAGGCCGACCTCGACGATATCCTCAACCTGCTCGAGCACAAGAAGAACATCATCCTCCAGGGGCCCCCGGGGGTGGGGAAGACCTACGCCGCCCAGAGGATCGCCTGGACCAAGCTGGGGCGGAAAGACGACGAGCGGCTGGAGATGGTCCAGTTTCACCAGTCGTATTCCTACGAGGACTTTGTTCAGGGGATCCGCCCGGGCGAGAAGGACAGGTTCGAGATCAAGGAAGGGACGTTCTACCGCTTCTGCAAGCGGGCCCGGCGGGACCCCGACCGCGATTACTTCCTGATCATCGACGAGATCAACCGGGGGAACCTGAGCAAGATCTTCGGGGAGCTGATGGTGCTCCTGGAGGCGGACAAGCGGGGGATGGCGGTTACGTTGGCTTACGGGGAGCAGGGGGTGACCTTCTCCATCCCGGAGAACGTCTTCATCATCGGGACGATGAACACCGCCGACCGCTCCCTGGCCCTGGTGGATTACGCCCTGCGCCGGAGGTTTTGCTTTATCGACCTGCGGCCGGCTTTCCGCTGCCGGGGGAGCGAGGAGGAGGGAGACCGGGAGAGGGAAGAGAAGTTCCGGCGCCACCTGTTGGCCAAGGGAGCTGTCGAGGGGATGGTCGGCCGGGTGGTGGCCGCCCTCGGCGAGCTCAACGCCGATATCTGCGGGGATACCAAGAACCTGGGCCCGGGTTTCGAGATCGGGCACAGCTACTTCTGCGACTGCTGCGGGGGGGCCTTTGACGACAGGTGGTACCGGACGATCATCAAATACGAGATTGCCCCCCTGCTCCGGGAATACTGGTTTGACGATCTCGATCGGGCGCAGCGGGCGATCTCCCGGTTGCTTGGGCAGGAGACCACTTGAAAGAGATCCCCATCGCCAATATCTATTACCTGCTCTGTTACGCCTGGGACCAGCTGAAAGAAAAGGAACTGACCGCCGTCCAGGCCACCGACCATAGCTCCCTGCTCGACCTCTTTGCCCGGGTGCTGATCTCCGGGATGCACCGTTTGCTCCGCCGCGGGCTGGACCGGAATTACCTCCTCTTCGAGGAAGAAGGCAGCCGGCTCCGGGGGAAGATCAACTTTGGCCTCACCGTCCGCCGCAACCTCCTCACCTACAGCCGGGCCCACTACGAGTACGACGAGCTTGACCACAACGTCCTCCACAACCGGATCATCAAGACCGTGATCCGGATGCTGATCCAGCACCGGCGGCTGGACCCGGAGCTGAAGAAGAGACTGATCCTCCTCCACCGGAGAATCCAGGGCATCGAGGAGGTCAGGCTGAGCGAGCCGATCTTCTCCCGGGTCCGCCTCAACCGGAACAACGCCTACTACGGCTTCCTCCTCAACGTCTGCCGGATGGTCTATACCCACGAGCTGACCCGGGAGGGGGAAGGGGAGTACCGGTTTCGGGATTTTTCCCGGGACGAGCGAGCGATGGCCGGACTTTTCGAGCGCTTCGTCTGCAACTTCTACCGGGAAGAGCTGGGGAAACGGGACCCCGAAGCCCGGATCGTTGGCTCGGAGTGGATAGAGTGGGCGGGGGAGGCCCTGGATCAGACCTCCGACGGCTACCTCCCCAAGATGAAGACCGACATCTCGATCCGGTGGCCCGACCGCTACTTGATCATCGACACCAAGTTCTACAAGCAAGCCCTTGGCAGTTACTACGACAAGGAAACAATCATCTCCGGGCACCTCTACCAGCTCTTCGCCTATCTGAAAAACCTGGCCAAGAAGCGTCCGGAGTACGAACACTGCGAGGGGATGCTCCTCTATCCGACCGTCGAGACCGATCTTCGCCTACAATACAACCTCCACGGCCACCGGATCACCGTCGCCACCATCAACCTTGCCCAAGACTGGCGCAAAATCCACGAAAGCCTCTTGGGCTTAATCGAGGCCCAAGCAAGCAAGTTTTCCCAATCTCAGTGATGAACGAGAAAACTGCATTGTTTCCAGTATCACCGGTCGTATTTCTATCTTTGGCGTTATTTTCTGCAGTTATACGTTGCCGGTTGGTTTAAGAAAGGATAAAGGTATCTGACTGATTGGCAATCATAATCTGCAAGCCCCGATTAAGGACATTCTGAAAAAATCAGGTCAAACCTCGTCTTCTATTTCTCAAGCATACAATAGGAGATACTGAGGCAGATAAGGACAGAAGCGGTGGGAAATAAAAAGAAAAGATCCCGGCGGCGGACGAGACAGAAAAAGCGACTTGAGCGGTCCCGCTCAACCCCCGAACTGCGGCGAGAACTGGAAGAATCCCTCTCCCTTTCACGGGGGAGGAAGGCCCTGGGCCTGGGCAAGCTTCTGCTCAAGCAACCGGACTTCAGCCCGGTTGATCTCGCCCGGGTGGTCCGGGCGTACGAGATCAGGCTCTCCGAGATGCTCGACACGGGCCAGACCAGGGAAGCCGCTTTGTTCTACCAGACCGTTATCTCTTCCCATCCGCGATGGCAAGACCTGTTTTCCCGGTCGCTGCTGGCCAGGAAGGACTTCGAGACCGGGTCCGCGTCGGTCCTTCCTGAATATGGGAAAGTGCGGGAGATTTCCGACGGCGTTGATGAGTATGTCAAGACAAGCCTGAAGGATATATTCCTCGTCCGGGACCATCCCGGACTCCCCGCCGGGCATCCGCTCCAGCGGGAGGCGGCTTCGGTCATCGACGCCTGGCGTGAAGTGGAAGGCGAAGCCGAAACCGGAGCTTTCACCCGGATGCAGCGGACGGTGGGGAGAAGATCGCCTTTTCTCGATTGGAGGATGCTGGTTACGGCGATCAAGGCCTATTACGAGAGAGACGATCGGCTCTGCCTGGATTGCCTGGGCCGGATATCGCCCGGTAGCCCGCCGGGAAAGATCGCCGCGGCGCTCGCCCGGGTGATTGGGGATACGGTGGCGGACAACCCGGCCGCCGGGCAACTGCGGAGCCTGCTGGCCGGCCCTTCCCTCCATTCCGAGCTGCTGGAAGTGGACCGGCTGCTGGAAGCGGGCAAGTATCGACCGGCCCGAACCAGGTTCAGGGAGGTTTATTTCCACCCTCTCCTGGCTGGAAAGGACGGCTTGCGGAGGGAAATTGCCGCGCTCTTCGGGTTTAAGCTGACTTTACGGGATCAGGACATCCCCTCTTTTTTCGCGACTACGCCCGATCAACACCGCATTGTCGGGCTCCTCTCCTGCCGGGCAGGCTATGACGATTACTCTCTCTGGGGGGAGATAATGGCGAGGGAGAGTTTTTCGCCTCCGGCCCGGGCCCTGATTTACAACCGGATGGCGGAGGGGATGCTCGGAGAGATCCCGGTAATCGGGAGGATGTTGGCCGTCCGGCAGATGGGGAACAAAGTGCCGGAGATGACCCGGGACTTTCTCCGGGACGCGGCGGACTGCTGGCAAGACAGCGTGGATAGCTATCCCTTGCCGGAAACCTATCGACGGTGGTATAAGGTCGTCTCCGATACGGCTTCGGCCGGGGAGAAGGAAGCGCTCCTGAAGCGCTGGGCCCGGGATTTTCCCGAGGACAAGGCCCCCCTGCTGAAGCTGGTAATCGGTTGCCGGGAGCGAAAGGCCCATACCAAGGCATTGAAGTTCTTTGCCGACCTGGAAACCCGAACCGGGAAAGATCCGGAAATCGATCGGCTGCGCCGGCTGCTCCATATCGATAAGGCAGTAGACCTGCTGAAAAAAAACCGCTTGGACGATGCTTCTTCCCGTCTCCGGGATATAGATCCTTCCGGCGATCCCTTCTCCGAGGCACTGGTCGCCGTCATCTCCTGGTTGATCGGACTCCGGCGGGGCCGGGAAGACTTGACCCGCGTGGCGGAAGCGGAGATGCTAAACTTGAAGCAGCCGATCTCCGTCCGCCATATCCTGATCAGGCTTGGCTCCTACTATCGCCTCCCGGCGCTCCCCGAGCCGCCGCCGGATCTTCGCCGGCAGGCCGCCGATCCGGAGATCGCGATGGAAAACGCCGGGTTGTTGATCGGGCAGGTTGATCCGGTCTGGAAGATCAACCGGATCCCCCTGGCGGCTCGGGAGGAGGCGTCGGCGTTTCTTCGAGCCGCCGCGGATTCTTCACGTTTGATCGATCTTCTGGAGTTTATCTTCTCGGAGGATCCGGAGCTGAAATACCCGGCCTCCAACCTGGTCGCCTGGCCGCTGACCGCCAACGGGCTCCGGCGCAAGGGACGGGAACTGCCGGTTTTCCTGGCCTACCGCGCGCTCCTGCTGGCGGGCTGCTGGGACTGGATCCCCCACTCCCGGCTGGACGAGGCCGAATACCGGATTGAACTCTGCCTGTCGGCGGCCCAACGGCTGGCCGTTCGGGAGGGGAAAGCTTCGACCATCGCCTTTGTCAAGCAGGCCTGTGAAGATAACGGGTTTCCGCCGGAAGCGTTCAATTGGGATGAAGAGGCCGGGACCACCCGCGGCCAGGAAACGATCGCGAGCATAGTCCGGAGGGAAGCGGGGGACGCCTCATTCCCGCCGCTGCTGCTCGCCCGCTCCCGGGCCGGCCGATCCCCACGCGGGACCGGAAACAACGAGTTGCCGAGGCGGGGCCCGTCCCAGTTGCGGATGGAGTTTGATTAGAACCCGGATGGAGCGGTCGGGAGAAAATTATGCCTTACCCCTATGAACTGCTGGGAATCCCGGATAACGCGGACCAGAAGGAGGTCCGGCGGGCTTACCTGGAGATGATCCGCCGGTATCCCCCGGAACGGTCCCCGGAGCGATTCCAGGAAGTCGTCGACGCTTACCGTCTGATCCGGGATGAAACGGAACGGGCCCGGCTGGAGGTCTTCGGGATGCCGGAGAGCGAGGGCGAGACCAGGTTATCCGACCTGGTTCTCCCCCCGTCCGACCGGCGAAACCGGATCGGGATGGAGGCCTGGCTGGGTTTGTTGCGATGAAGCCGTGGAGCTGGATTAAAAACCGGTTTTCCCTGATCCGGCCCCCGCGGGTCGAACTGGCCGGTTCGATCGATGAGGATTGGCGGCCAGGTATCATCCGGGAGTTTTCCGACCGGCTTTATGAACTGACCGACGATGAGGATGGGGATACGCTTCCGGAGCCGGCCGCGGAGGATATCCCCGATCTTCGCTCCTTTTACACCGAGCTGACGGTCCTCCGCGGGGCGGTTGAACTTCAGGTCAAGGCGGCTCGGCAAGCCGCCCGGGAGATTCGGGAAATCCTGGAAGCCACAGCGGCCGATTTCCGGCAGCGGGAAGACCGTCTCCTCGGCACCGTGGAAGAAATCCGGGGCGAACTGAAAAAGGCCAAGGCCGAGGCCCGGGACGACCTGCTGGAGGAGATCATCGAGATCCGGGAGAGTATCGGCAACAATCTCCGGGCCCTGCAGGCGGATCCTCTTTCGATCCGGTTCTGGAACCGGAAAGCGGCGCGTCTCCGGGAAAAAGTCGAAGAGGGCCAGGGGAGGCTGCTGCGGAAAGTTGACGACACCCTCCGCCGGCTGCGGATCGTCCCCCTGGCCCGGGAGGGGGGAAGCTTTCGATCCCCGGTCGATGCGGGCGGTATCGGTGAGCCCGGCCGCCGGCCGGCCGGCCGGGCAGGTCGCCCGGATCGTCCGCCAGGGGTACCGCCGGGAAGAAAAGATCCTGCGTTACGCCGAGGTGGAAGTCACGGAATAAGAGGGAGCAAAGAATGAACGACCCGGTTATCGGAATCGATCTCGGAACCACCAACAGCGAGGTGGCGGTGCTCAAGGACGGCCGGATCTCCATTATGGAGGTGGAGGGGAGCCGGCTGGTCCCTTCCTTCGTGGGCCTGGATCCCCGGGAAAAGCTGATCGTCGGCATAGAAGCGCGGAATCAGTACCTGGCATACCCTGAGCGGTCGATCCGGTCGATCAAGCGCCGGATGGGGAGCGACGAGAAGGTTCCCCTGGGGGGGAGCGAATATCTCCCCCAGGAGATCTCGGCGATGATCATCAAGAAGTTAAAGCTGGCCGCGGAGGATTTTCTCGGCCAACCGGTCTCCAAAGCGGTGATTACCGTGCCGGCACAATTTTCCGACGCCCAGCGCCAGGCCACCCGGGACGCCGGGGAGATGGCCGGCCTGGAGGTGGCCCGGATCGTCAACGAACCGACCGCCGCCTGCCTGGCCTATGAAAATGAGCGCCCGGACCGGGCGGAGAAAATCCTGGCTTTCAACCTGGGCGGAGGCACCTTTGACGTCTCGATCGTGGAGGTGGAAGGCGAGGTGATCGAAGTCGTCTCCAGCCACGGCGACAACCGCCTGGGGGGCGACGATATGGACGACCTGATCGCGGACTGGGCGGCCCGGAAGATCTACGCCGGCCAGAAGACCCCCTCCCTGCTCTCTCCCGGAGCGCTCCACCGGCTGAAGACCGCCGCCGAGACCGCCAAGATCCGGCTATCCGACTTTCCCTATGCCCTGCTCAGCGAAGAGAACTTGCTGACCGAATCCGGGGCGGCGGAGGCGATCGAGGCGACCCTGGACCGGGGCGAGTTCGAGGAGATGATCCGGCCCCTGGTCGACAAGATGCTCCTGGCCGTTTACCAGGCCCTGGCCGACGCGAAACTGAAATCATCCGACATAGATGAGATTGTCCTGGTCGGCGGCGCGACCCGGATCCCCTTTATCCAGAACGTCCTCGAGGAAGAACTCGGGCGGCGGCCGAGACGCGACGTCCACCCCGACCTGGCGGTGGCTTTCGGGGAGGGGGTGATGGCGGCCGGGCTGGTCCTGGTCAGTCCCCTCTGGGCCGCCGGGATCGCCGCC
>CAZVDA010000135.1:0-6768 GCA_964625365.1 uncultured Thiopseudomonas sp.
ACGAAGCCTGGATGGATATTGTGCCGGTGGTGCCGCGCGCGGGCGAAAGCCGCAACTATGATGTGGTCGGCCCGGTGTGTGAAACCGGCGACTTCCTCGGCAAGGACCGCGAGCTGGTACTGGAAGAGGGCGATCTGCTGGCAGTCTGTTCAGCCGGTGCCTACGGCTTTGTCATGGCGTCCAACTACAACAGCCGTGGCCGTGCCGCCGAGGTGATGGTGGATGGCGCGCATTGCCACCTGGTACGCCGTCGCGAAACCCTTCAAGAACTGTTTGCCAGCGAGCAAATCCTGCCGGAGTAACGCCATGCTGCTGCGTTTTGGCAAGCTGCATTGCCTGGGTGATGACCTGATGCTGGTGGAGCGGCTTACCCAGCAGGTGCATGTGGATGGCCCGCTGATCCAGCAATGGGGGCGGCGCACACAGGGTGTGGGCTTCCGGCGGCTGGTGCTGGTTGACGCTCCGGGGCATCCCGAGGCGGACTTTGACTGCCGCAGCTTTGATCGTAATGGCATGGAGCTGGACAGTAGTTTTGCCGATCTCTGCGCGGCGGTGCGCTGGTTGCACGAACGCCAGCTAACCAACCAGCCGTCGCTGATCCTGCAAACCCGTGCTGCACAGGTGCCGCTGCATATGCGCAGTGATGGCTGGATTGCCGCCAGCTATGCAGCCGACTATTTGCCTGCCGGGGACACCCTGCCCGGAGAATTGCAGCAGTTTTTGCAACAACTGGCGGCCCGTCACGAATTACAGTTGCACTGGCAGCTCTGTGGCCGGCAATTGCAGTTATGGTGTGACCGTGCGCCGCCCGCCCGCCTGCACCGGCTGATGCAGCCGGTGGCACGCCTCCTGCGCGGCTGGCAGCTGCTGTGGTTGCACGCCCGCGATGAACAGATACGGGTACAGGGCTGGCAGGTGGAGCCCGAGGCGGGCGCCCATGACCCGGCCTGGCTGATTGCCGGCATGGCGCGCCGGCACCAGCCGCATCCGGCGGTGCGTGTCGAATGGCAGCAGGAGTGCCTGCTGCTGGAGTCCGGCCTGCCCGAGAACACGTTTCAGTTGTTTGCCCGTGCCGCTGTGGCCTTTGAAGGACAGATACACCTATGAGTGAAGACATCAGGATTCTGGATGATGAGCTGGTCGCCGACTACCTGCGCCGTCATCCCGACTTTTTCATGCAGCAGGCCGATTTGCTGGCCGAGCTGCGTGTCCCCCACGCCCGCGGCAGCACGGTATCGCTGGTCGAGCGCCAGATGAGCCTGTTGCGCGAGCGCAGCCTGGACCTGCAGCAGCGCATGCAGCGGTTGGTTGAGGTTGCCCGCGACAATGACCGCCTATTTGAACTGACCCGCCAGCTGACGCTGGACCTTCTGGATGCCGACAGCCTGGAAAGCCTGGTGGCTACGCTGGAGGACGGTCTGCGCGAGCGTTTCCGCGTGCCGGTGACCGGCCTGTTGCTGGTGTCCGATTATCAGCTGGATGTGGCGCGTACCGTACCCCTGGCGCGGGTCAGGCAGCAGATGCCGATATTGATGCACGAGCAGCTGGTGTGTGGCGCCCTGCGTCCGCGTGAGCTGGAGTTCCTGTTTGGTGCGGCTGCAGCAGGGCAGGTGCGCTCGGCGGCGGTGGCCGGTTTTGGCACACCGGTATTGCAGGGTGTGCTGGCTCTGGGCAGCCCCGATCCGCAGCGTTATAACCACAGTGTCGGCACCCTGTTTCTGGACTTTGTAGCCCGGGTACTGGCCAGGATTCTGCCGCCGCTGCTGCAGGCCCACTGTAGCGGTAACGGTCGTCCCTGATGCAGTCGCAGCTGGAGGCCTGGCTGCTTGAGCTGCGTGCCGGACGCCAGCTGTCTGCGCACAGCCTTGAAGCGGCGCAGCGCGATCTGGCGCAGGTTATGCAGTTTTGCCACGATCAGGACATAGATGGCTGGTCCCGGTTGCAGCCGGCAGATGTACGCCAGTGGCTGGCCAGCCTGCGCCGAAAAAATTATGCACCGGCCAGCATGGCGCGCATGCTGTCGTCCCTGCGCTCGTTTTTCCGTTATCTGCAGCGCCAGGGGCTGGTGAACAACAATCCGGCCCAGGGCATCCGCGCGCCCAGGGGCGAAAAGCGTCTGCCACGTACCCTGGACGTAGACCGTGCCGGCCAGCTGCTTGACCAGCTGCCTGCAGACACTGTGCCCGAAGTGCGTGACCGGGCCATGCTGGAACTGCTGTATTCATCGGGGCTGCGTCTGTCGGAGTTGACCGGGCTGGATCTGCCGGATCTGGATCTGGCCGCCGGTCAGGTGCGGGTGCTGGGCAAGGGCGGCAAACAGCGCGATTTGCCGGTCGGCAGCAAGGCGCGGGCCGCCCTGCAGGACTGGCTGGCGGTGCGCAGCCAGCTGGCCAAGGATACCCCGGCCCTGTTTGTTGGCGAGCGCGGTGCTCGCATTCATCCCTCGGTTGTCCGTCAGCGCTTGAGGCAGGCCGGCCAGCTCGAGCTGGGCCAGCATCTGCACCCGCACATGCTGCGCCATTCCTTTGCCAGCCATCTGCTGGAGTCGTCGCAGGATTTGCGTGCCGTGCAGGAGCTGCTGGGGCACGCCAATATCAGTACCACCCAGATTTATACCCACCTCGATTTCCAGCATCTGGCGCAGGTGTATGACCGCGCCCACCCGCGCGCCCGTCGCAAGGCCGACTGATTGTTTTGTAACAACTGCCGGTGATTAGGCCGGACAGGCCGGCTTTTCGTTGGTCAGCAGGCGACTAAAGCAGTACAATCCGCCGCTTGAACTTATTAATGCCAGGAGTTTCCGGTGGCTGTTGTTTTTGTTGCAGCATCCAGGCTGCCCACCCCCTTTGCCGTATTTACCATGCACGGTTTTCTTGACGAGGCGACCGGCAAGGAGCATGTCGCGCTGACGCTGGGCGATATCGCCGATGGCGAGCCGGTGCTGGGGCGTCTGCATTCAGAGTGCCTGACCGGCGACGCGCTGTTTAGCCAGCGTTGCGACTGCGGTGCCCAGCTGGAGGCGGCGCTGCGCGCAATTGCCGACGAGGGCCGTGGCGTGCTGCTGTATCTGCGCCAGGAAGGACGCGGCATCGGCCTGCTCAACAAGATTCGTGCCTACCAGCTGCAGGATGGCGGTGCCGATACGGTGGAGGCCAACGAACAACTGGGTTTTGCCGCCGATCTGCGCGACTATTCCATCTGCAAACCGATGCTGGATCATCTGGGCGTGCACTCGCTGCGCCTGATGACCAACAACCCGCGCAAGGTCAATGCGGTCAAGGGGTTCGGTGTGGCAGTCAGCGAGCGCAAGCCGCTTGAAGTAGGCGAAAACCCCTACAACCGCTTCTATCTGGCCACCAAGGCCGACAAGCTGGGGCACTGGCTGGGGCGTGCGCACCAGGACGAGCACCACGACTGAACATGAACAACCGTGTGCATTCCGCCCTGCAGTGGTGGCTGGCGCTGCTGGTGCTGGCCGTGATTCTGCAGGTGCCGCTGCCCTTTGCGCCGCTTGAACTGTTGCAACATTCCGTGGCCGGCCTGGTGTTCTTTATCGCCGGCCTGTTGAGCGTCTTTTTCAGCCGCTCGCCCTTCAATACCTTCAAGACGATTCTGGTCGAGTTTTCGGTGGCCGTGCCGCAGCGCCTGCCCAAACTGTGGGCGACTTATTTTCAGGTGCGCCGCCGCGCTTTGCTGATTGCCCTGTTGCCGGCTGCGGCAGCCTTTGCAGGCCGCGTGCTGGGGCTGGAACAGACGCCGGTCTTTCTGCTGTGCATGACCAGCCTGTTGCTGCTCTGGCTGTACCGTACCCCGAGGCAGCTGTGGTAGCGCGCCTGGCCTGGGGCCTGGCACTGCTGCTGGTATGCATCACCCCGGGCGTGGCCGCCGAACGGGTGATCAGCCTGGCCCCTTCACTGACCGAAATGATGCTGGATCTGCAGGCCGGTGACCGGCTGGTGGGCCGCCTGCAGGGCGGACCGCAGCGGGTACAGTTGCCGCAGGTTCCCGAACTGGGCATGGCCGGCCAGCTGGATCTGGAGCAGGTCCTGCTGCTGCAGCCGGATCTGGTGCTGTACTGGCCGGGCAGTGTCGGCCCGCGCACCCTGCGCCAGCTGGAGCGCAGCGGTATTGAAGTGTTTCATGCCAGTGCGACCACCATGCAGGAGCTGGCGCAGCAGTATGCCGCGCTGGGTGCACGGCTGGGACTGGAGCAGGCCGGCGAACGGATTGCCGGCGATATCCGCCAGCGGCTGGAGGTGCTGGAACAGCGCCATGCCGGCCTGACGCCCTTGCCGCTGTTTTACCAGCTCTGGGACAAGCCCATGTATACGCTGGGTGGCCGGCAGATTGTCAGCGATGCGCTGCGCTATTGCGGCGCGCGCAATATCTTTGATGACCTGGAATTGCCAGCCCCGCAGGTGGATATTGAAAAAGTAGTAGCCCGCCAGCCGCAGTTGTTGCTGGTCGGGCGGGCCACGCTGGCCGATAGCTGGCCGGCGGCGCTGCGCCCGCCGGTGCTGGTGGTGCCCGATGAAGGACTGGTGCGGCCCAGCCTGCAGATGCTGGATGCGCTGGAGCAGCTGTGCGCTGCCATTGATGAATTGCGGAGTAACTGATTCATGAGTTTTACCTACAGTGCACGTAGCCGTGCCATCGAGCCGTTTCACGTCATGGCGCTGCTGCAGCGGGCCAACCAGCTGCAGGCCGCCGGGCATGAAGTCATCCATCTGGAAATTGGCGAGCCGGACTTCACCACGGCAGAACCGGTGATGCAGGCGGCCCGTGCCGCGCTGGATGCCGGTGCCACTGCCTATACCCCGGCGCTGGGCCTGCCACAGCTGCGCGAGGCGATTGCCGGCTTTTACCGCCAGCGTTACGGCATAACGCTGGACCCGCAGCGGGTGGTGGTGACGCCGGGCGGCTCCGGTGCGCTGCTGCTGGCTACTGCGCTGCTGGTGGACCCTGGCAAACACTGGCTGCTGGCCGACCCGGGCTATCCCTGCAACCGTCATTTTTTACGGGTGGTGGAGGGCGGTGCCCAGCTGGTGCCGGTCGGCCCCGAGCAGAACTACCAGCTGACTGCCGACCTGGTGCAGCGCTACTGGGATGCCGACTGCGTGGGTGCGCTGGTGGCATCTCCGGCTAACCCGACCGGTACTGTACTTGGCCGTGACGAGCTGGCCGGTTTGAGTCAGGCGGTACGCGAGCAGCGCGGTGTACTGCTGGTTGACGAGATCTACCATGGCCTGACTTACGGTCTGGATGCGCCCAGCGTACTGGAAGTGAATGACAGTGCCTTTGTGCTCAACAGTTTTTCCAAATACTTCGGCATGACCGGCTGGCGACTGGGCTGGCTGGTCGCGCCGGAATCGGCAGTGCCAGAACTGGAAAAGCTGGCGCAAAACCTGTACATCAGCGCGCCAACCCTGGCTCAGCACGCGGCGCTGGCCTGCTTTCAGCCTGAGGCCCGGGCTATTTTCGAGCAGCGCCGCCACGAGTTTGCCGTCCGCCGTGATTATCTGTTGCCGGCCCTGCGCGAGCTGGGCTTCCGTATCGAGGTGGAACCGCAGGGTGCGTTTTACCTGTATGCCGATATTTCTGCCTTTGGCGGGGATTCCTACGAATTTTGTCGTTACTTCCTGGAAGAACAGCATGTAGCCTTCACGCCGGGCGTAGATTTTGGCCGCCATCGTTCCAGCGAGCATGTACGCTTTGCTTATACCCAGCCGGTACCCCGCTTGCAGCAGGCGGTGGCGCGTATTGCCGCCGGCCTGACCGAATGGAAGGCCCGCCATGCAGTTTGACGGACCGCTGGAACAGGGGCGCTTGCTGAAACGCTACAAACGCTTTTTTGCCGATATCGAGTGCGCTGACGGCAGTTTGCTGACCGCGCACTGCCCGAATACCGGCTCCATGCTCAACTGTCTGCAGGACGGTGCGGCCGTCTGGTTTGTGCGCAATGACGATCCCAGGCGCAAACTCAAGGCCACGCTGGAACTGGTGCAGACGCCCCATGGCCGGCTGGCCTGCGTCAACACCGGGCGTGCCAATGCGCTGGTGGAAGAGGCGCTGCACAACGGGGTGATCAGCGAGCTGGCCGGCTTTGACCGCTTGCGCCGCGAAGTGCGCTACGGCGAAGAAAACAGCCGTGCCGATTTTTGTCTGGAATTTGGCGGGGAACAGGTATTTGTCGAGGTAAAAAGCGTTACCCTTGGCTATGCCGGTTCGGATGTGGCGGCCTTCCCCGATGCCGTGACCGAGCGTGGCAGCAAACACCTGCGCGAGCTGACCCGTCTGGCACAGGCTGGCCAGCGTACTGTGCTGCTCTATTGTGTGAACCTGACCGGCATCCGCGCGGTACGCCCCGCCGCCGACATCGATCCTGCCTATGCCGCTGCGCTGGCTGAAGCCAAAGCGGCTGGAGTGGAGGTGTTGGCTTACGGGGTGGATATTTTGCCGGATGAGGGGCGCATAACTGTGGTGCGCGGGCTGGTTTGAGTTTTTTTGCTTTGGGTGTGCGGGCAGACAGGCATAGGCGCTGCGCAAAGCTACGCTGCCAGTGCCGAAGCAAGCTTCGTCCCTGTTGCTGATGCTTTGCTCCGGCCTATGCCTGTCTGCGGCGCGCCCTTGCGTTTGTGGGGGAATGGGCCGGCAGTGCCGGCCTGCTGTCGCGCGGTATGGTTGTGGTTTTTGTGGGGTTGCTTTGGGGGTGTGGGCAGACAGGCATAGGCGCTGCGCAAAGCTACGCTGCCAGTGCCGAAGCAAGCT
>CAZVDA010000136.1:0-6724 GCA_964625365.1 uncultured Thiopseudomonas sp.
ACTACGCTTCACTGAACGAGAAGGGCAGCATTGTCCGCGGTACCGTGAAGGAAGTTGACGCCAAGGGCGCCATCGTGGTTCTGAGCGACGACGTTGAAGCCGTACTGAAAGCCTCCGAAATCAGCCGCGACCGCGTTGAAGACGCCCGCAACGTGCTGAAGGAAGGCGACGAAGTTGAAGCCAAAATCATCAACATCGACCGCAAGTCCCGCGTCATCAACCTGTCCATCAAGTCCAAGGACGTTGAGGACGAGAAAGACGCAATGAAAGAACTGCGCAAGCAGGAAGTAGAAGCTGCCGGCCCGACCACCATTGGTGATCTGATCCGTCAGCAAATGGAAGGCCAGAACTAATCTGGACTGACCATGCGTAAAAGAGGGGATGCTTGATGCATCCCCTTTTTTATGTCTGCCAAAAAGAGGTCTTAAAATGCTTGAATGCAGACTGTACAGCACCCTGGGCTGCCACCTGTGCGACGAGGCCGAACAGGTATTGCAGCCGCTGCTGAGCCTGTTGCCGTTGCAGATTGAATGGGTGGATATTGTCGAGCGTGAAGACTGGGTCGAGCGTTACGGGGTGCATATCCCGGTGTTTGCCCGGCTGGATACCGGGGCAGAGCTGTTCTGGCCCTTTACTACGCAGCAGGCGTGGGAGTTTTGTACCCTGTAATGTGATGTTTTTGCCTTCGGTGTGGCAGGACGCTAGAGGCCAAAGCCAGGCTACGCTTCCAGTGCCGAAGCAGAGCTTCGTCTCTGTCGCTGATGCTGGCTTCGGCCTCTACCATCCTGCTGATACACCGTGGCGCCGGGAAGAATGTGGCCCGGCTATGCCGGGCTGCTGTCGCCTTCACTGGTTTTGGCTGCTGTAATGTCTACGTCATTCCGCGCGTAACGAAGTGAAGTCGCGAAATCCATGCTGGCTGTTATTTGGCTTCGGTGTTGCAGGCAGGGTGGGGCGCTTCGCAAAGCTACGCTGCCAGTCTCGAAGCAAGCTTCGGTCCTGTTGCTAATGCTTTGCTGCGGCCCCGTCCTGCCTGCGGATACACCTTGCCGTTGGTAGAGGATATGGCCCGGCTGTGCTGGATCCGGCACGCGTAAAGGAGTCGCGATGCCATGCCGCTGAAATACAAGCAATCAGGCAGCCAGATAAACCAGCGTCAGCATGCCGTGACCATAGGGAATCCACAGGCAGGGAAATTCCATGCCACTGTGGTAGCTGTCCGACAGGTCGCGCTGCAGTTGCAGGGTTAGCCGGCCATCCTGTGTGTATTCGCTCACCTGCGCATCCTGAAAACCGAAATACACCCCCGTCAGCGGATTCAGCGCCTTGAACAGGCTTTCCTTGGCCGAAAAGAGCAGGGTGGTTTGCCGTGCCAGTGCTTCTTCGTCCAGCCCCTTTAACTGCGCTTGCTCGTGCGGTGTCAATATTGCCTTCTGTAGCCGCAAGGCGCGGGCCGGCGCAATCATGCGTTCCAGGTCCAGTCCAAGGGAGTGCCACTGCTGCGAAAAGCCCGCAATGCTGACTGCCATTCCATGGCTATGGGTAATGGAGCCGCATAGTCCCTGCGGCCAGACCGGCCTGCCGGACTCGGCATCCCGTTGCAGGATGATCGCCGGATAACCTGCCGCCTGCAGACTGGCTGCCGCACATAAACGTCCGGCCAGAAACTCGGCCTGCCGTTTGGTGCTGCGTCCACTGCTGCTTAGGCCAAAACAATCAAGCTCCTGCACTGTGCTGGCAGCGGCATCAAATCCGGTGGTCACCAGATGACAGCTCGGTAAACTTTGCATAAAAGGCCAGCAGGAAGCCGGCGGGCGCATAAATGAGGGGGTTGCAGGCAAATCAGGCATGAAATGGGCTTGGATAGACTGATGTTTCGTTATAAGATCGCTTTTTTTAAAAAAGTATCATTATAAGCGGCGCTGTCGAGGGCTTATGGTAGGGTACAACCCGCCCGCTCACAACCAGCGAATGGATTCGGCAGCCAGCACGAGGACAACCATGAAACTGCAACAACTGCGCTATATCTGTGAGGTGGCCCGCAACGGCCTGAATGTGTCGGCAACCGCACAGGTACTGTATACCTCGCAACCGGGCATCAGCAAACAGATCCGTCTGCTTGAAGATGAGCTGGGGGTCGAGATTTTCGCCCGCAGCGGCAAGCACCTGTCGCACATCACTGCAGCCGGCGAGCAGGTTATCAGCGTAGCGGAAGAAATTCTGCGCAAATGTGACAAAATCAAACAGATTGCCAACGAATTTTCCAACGAGCGGGAAGGCGTATTAACAGTGGCCACTACCCACACCCAGGCCCGTTATGCGCTGCCACCGGTGATTAGCCGCTTCATGCAGGAATACCCTGATGTCTCGTTGCACATGAACCAGGGGACACCGGCGCAGATTGCCGAAATGGCTGCCGATGGCAGTGTAGATTTTGCCATTGCCACCGAGGGGCTGGAGGCATTTCCCGAGCTGATTGCCATGCCCTGCTACCGCTGGAACCGCAGTGTAGTGGTGCCCCGTGAGCATCCGCTGGCCACCGTTGAGAAACTGACGCTTGAGCAGCTGGCCGAGTATCCCATCGTTACCTATGTATTTGGCTTTACTGGTCGCTCCAAGCTGGATGAAGCCTTCAACCTGAAAGGCTTGACACCCAGGGTGGTGTTTACCGCTGCCGATGCCGACGTGATTAAAACCTATGTGCGGCTGGGGCTGGGGGTCGGCATTGTCGCCGGCATGTCGGTGGATGCCCGCCAGGATTCGGATCTGGTGGTGCTGGATGCCAGCCACCTGTTCGAGTCCAGCGTGACCAAAATCGCCTTTCGCCGCGGTACCTTCCTGCGTGGCTATATGTCGGCCTTTATTGAACAGTTTGCCCCGCACCTGACCACCCGAATCCAGAAACAGGTCATCCAGTGCCGTGACCAGAAAGAGCGTGATGCCCTGCTGGCCGATATACAGCTACCGACTTATTAAGCGGTGCACAGACGGCAATAAAAAACGCAGCCATTGGCTGCGTTTTTGTTTGTATACGGACCGATAAATCAGCCTGGAAACAGCTCGTTCAGTTTCATGGCCAGCATCATGTCGCCTTCGGCGCTCAGCTTGCCCATCATGAAGGCCTGCATGCCGTCGGTTTCACCGCTGGCCAGGCCCTCGAAGGTTTCCGCATCCATACTCAGGGTTACGTTGGCATCGGCGTTTGCGCCTTCCTGTACGGCACAACTGCCGTCCTTGACCACCAGATGGTAGTTGCCGGCACCTTCGATGTTGAACTGGAACACCAGATCAAGACCGGCCGCGGCATCGGCGTTAAAGCGGGAGGTATAGGTTTTGATATGTTCGGCAACTGCGCTCATCTTGTTATCCTTTTTGCTGAATAAAGGGCCATGACGGGTATGGCCGGAAATTCCAACCGCCCGCACCGGGCTGGGTGGCAGACAGGCCAAGAGTAGGGGCAGTCCGCACGCCTGTCAAACCTTTTTCATACAGCCGTTTGAATATGGTGGCCCGTAGCCATATTTTACCGCCTGTTTTAACCCCGCAGCCTGTAAACAGGTACAATCTGCGGGTATTTCAATGATGTTGCCGGGAGGCCAAGTGGACTTTTTGCTAGATTATGCAGGCTTTTTATTACGCGCCCTGACCGTGCTGGTTGTGGTGGTTGCCATTTTGCTCACCATTGCCGGGCTCAAGGGCCGCGGTGGCCGCAAGGAGGGCGAACTTGAAGTGCGCTCGCTGAATGAGCAGCTTGAAACAATTCGCGACGGCATGGAAGAAGCCGTGCTCGACAAGGCCGGATTGAAAGCACTGACCAAAGAGCGCAAACAGCAGCTCAAGCAGGACAAAAAACATCCCGCTGACAAACCCAGGGTTTTCGTATTGGACTTTGACGGCGATATCCGCGCCTCGGCCACCGACAGCCTGCGCCAGGAAGTCACCGCCGTGCTGAGCCTTGCCACCGAGCAGGATGAAGTGGTGGTGCGGCTGGAAAGCGGCGGCGGCATGGTACACAGCTACGGGCTGGCCTCGTCGCAACTGGCACGTATCCGCGATGCCGGTATCCCGCTGACCGTCTGCGTGGACAAGGTCGCCGCCAGTGGCGGTTACATGATGGCCTGTATCGGCAACCGAATTTTGAGCGCCCCCTTTGCCGTGCTGGGCTCGATTGGTGTTGTGGCGCAAATGCCCAACATTCACCGCCTGCTGAAGAAAAACGATATTGACGTGGAAGTGCTGACTGCCGGCGAATACAAGCGCACCCTGACCCTGCTGGGCGAAAACACCGAGCAGGGCCGCGCCAAGTTCATGCAGGATTTGCAGACCACCCATGACCTGTTCAAACACTTTGTCGCCCGCTACCGCCCACAACTGGACATAGACGGCGTGGCCACCGGCGAGGTCTGGCTGGGCACCGATGCGCTGGCCAAACAGCTAGTAGACGAAATCAGCACCAGTGACCAGTATCTGGTCGAAAAGACCCGCACCGCCAAAGTGTTCCAGGTCAGCTACCACTTTAAAAAGAATCTGCAGGAGCGCATCGGCCTGGCGGCTGCCAGCACGGCTGACTCCATGGCCGCCCGCCTCTGGCAGCGGCTGCAGCAGGGCTTCTGGCACTGAGCATACATACCGGCCTGCATCCGCAGGCACGGCAACCAGAGAGGAAAAGACATGACAGCCTATCGCGCATTATGGGTTACCGAAGAATCCGGCTTTAGCCAGCAGGTGGTTGAACGCAACCTGGCTGACCTGCCTGCCGGCGAGGTGCTGGTTCGCGTCCATTATTCGTCACTCAACTACAAGGATGCCCTGTCGGCCAGCGGCAACCGTGGCGTCACCCGCAACTACCCGCACACGCCGGGCATTGATGCGGCCGGTGTGGTCGAGCACTCGGACGCCGAGGGTTTTGCCGCTGGCGACGAGGTCATTGTCACCGGCTATGACCTGGGCATGAACACCTTTGGCGGACTGGCCGACTACATCCGCGTACCGGCCAGCTGGCTGATCAAGCGTCCCGTAGGACTGAGCCTGCGTGAAGCCATGATTCTCGGCACGGCAGGCTTCACCGCTGGGCTGTGCGTACACAAGCTGCTGCGTGCCGGCCTGCAGCCGGGCGACGGCGACATACTGGTAACCGGCGCAACCGGCGGCGTCGGCTCCGTAGCCGTCAAGCTGCTGTCGCAGCTGGGCTATCGTGTGGTGGCGGCCACCGGCAAGGCCGAACAGGCGGCCTTCCTGCAGCAACTGGGTGCCGCCGAAGTAGTTGACCGCAGTGTGCTGGCAGAAGGCACTGGCAAACCCATGCTGAAAAGCCGCTGGGCCGGCGCGGTTGATACCGTGGGCGGCGAGATCCTGTTCAACGTGATCAAGTCGCTCAACTACGGCGGCAGCGTCGCCTGCTGCGGTCTGACCGCCGGAACCGACTTTGCCGGCAACGTGTTCCCGTTCATCCTGCGCGGCGTCAACCTGCTGGGTGTGGACTCGGTCGAGCTGCCACTGGTTGCCAAAGCCTCCATGTGGGACATGCTCTCCCTGCAATGGAAAATGGACCTGGAAGCGCTGGTCGAGGAAATCAGTCTGGAACAGGTTCCACAGGCCATGGCCCAGATCCTGGCCGGCCAGCAAAAGGGCCGGGTACTGGTGCGCATGGTTTAACTGCCCGGGTGTGCCGCCGGCTGCGGCGGCATGATCGGATCAAATACAACTGTCATCAAGGAAGCCGAATGTCAGCGCCCAATCAGCACCCGGAACAACAAACCCGTGATCTTATCGACCAGATGCTGCGCGATGCAGGCTGGTCGGTGCAACACATCAAACACATGGACTTTTCTGCAGCAACCGGCGTTGCCGTGCGTGAATACCAAACCAGTGTTGGCCCGGCAGACTACGTGCTGTTTGTTGACCGTCAGGCGGTTGGCGTAATCGAAGCCAAGCCGGAAAGCTGGGGCGACAAAATCACCACGGTAGAAGACCAGTCCCAGGGCTACGCACAGGCACGGCTAAAATACATCAACAACCAACAGGCGCTGCGTTTTGTCTATGAAAGCAC
This sequence comes from uncultured Thiopseudomonas sp., assembly GCA_964625365.1. GTDB lineage: Bacteria > Pseudomonadota > Gammaproteobacteria > Pseudomonadales > Pseudomonadaceae > Thiopseudomonas. The sequence continues at coordinate 6,050 of CAZVDA010000136.1, forward strand.
CGGTACGGCGATCAATAAGCCTGAAAACCGTTCTTACTTGATCTCTCTCTCAGATCCTATATATTGACAGTTATGTACTTTTTCGACACCTCCGACATAGCTGAGATATCTCGTCATGAGTGACCCCATATTGACTATCAAAGACGTGGCCGATTACCTCAAGGTGAATGAGCGGACCATATACCGGTTGGCTGCAAGCGGCGAATTACCGGGCTTTAAAGTGGGTAACTCCTGGCGATTCAAACAGAGCGAGCTGGAGCAATACATCGCCGCCCAGCACAACCGCGCCGGTGTCAGCGAAGCAATGAAATCAGCAAACAGTAAATCAGAAGATAACTAGGAATCCGGCCCCATGGCACAACTGGAAAACATCGAAGCAATTGAAAAACGCCTGTGGAAATCGGCTGATACCCTACGCGCCAACTCCGAGCTGGCCAGCAACGAATACTTTTTGCCGGTGATGGGGCTGATCTTTCTGCGCCATGCCTACAGCCGCTATCTGGCGGTAAAAGACGAGATAATCGCAAACCTGCCCAGCCGTGGCGGTAAAACCCGCGAGCTTACAAAAGAAGATTTCTCTAAAAAGAGCGCCATCTATCTCAAGCCAGAAGCACAGTTTGATTACCTCATAGCCCTGACGGATGCCGATAATCGCGCCGAAGCCATTATTCATGC
>CAZVDA010000137.1:0-6716 GCA_964625365.1 uncultured Thiopseudomonas sp.
CCATCATCAGGCCGAACAGCAGCATGCGGTATTCGTTGAACTCGCGGGCCAGCTCTGGCAGCACGGTCATAATGATGGCAGCCAGAATCACGCCCAGCTGCGAACCCATGCCGCCCAGTACCACAATGGCCAGAATGATGGCCGATTCGATAAAGGTGAAGGACTCGGGGCTGATAAAGCCCTGCCGGGCGGCAAAGAAACTACCGGCAAAACCGGCAAAGGTGGCGCCGATGGTAAAGGCACTCAGCTTGATGTGGGTGGGGTTGAGGCCCAGCGCACGGCAGGCGATTTCGTCCTCGCGCATGGCTTCCCAGGTGCGGCCAATCGGCATGCGCATCAGGCGGTTGATGACAAAGACAGTGATCAGCACCAGCACCAGCGCCAGCAGGTAAAGGAACATGATGCGGTGGTTGGTGTTGAAGGCAATGCCGAAAAACTCGTGAAAAGTTTGCATGCCTTCCGGCGCACGGCGGGAAAACTCCAGATTGAACAGGGTAGGCTTGGGAATGCCGCTGATGCCGCGCGGACCGCCGGTAATCTCGGTCAGGTTGTTGAGCAGGATGCGGATGATTTCGCCAAAGCCGAGGGTGACGATGGCCAGATAGTCACCGCGCAGGCGCAGTACCGGAAAACCGAGAATAAAGCCGAAGAAGGCGGCCATGATGCCGGCGGCGCCCAGTCCGGTCCAGAAACCGACGCCGAAATACTGGGCCAGCAGCGCATAGGTGTAGGCACCGACTGCATAGAAACCGACATAACCCAGGTCCAGCAGGCCGGCCAGACCAACCACAATGTTCAGGCCCAGCCCCAGCATCACATAGATCAGCACCAGCGTGGCCAGGTCGATCTGGCTGCGGTTGGCCAGGAACGGAAAGGCGACGGCGGCGGCAATGATCACCAGCCAGACCAGCGTGCGTGCCCAGCGCTTGTCCAGCAGACGGGCGCTGCCCAGTCCGGCCGGACGGGGAATGGCGGCTTTGGCGCGGTCAATGCCGTCACGGAACAGGTTGTAGAAAAAGATAAAGGCGGCAGCGGCTGCAATTTTCCAGTACACGGAAGCATCGGCCACCACGACGATCAGCTGCGAACCGACCTGGGTCAGTCGCACGCCCAGCAGCACGGCGGTCAGGACGGCTACCACCAGTGCAGAAAAAATGGCGGACTTGACGTGCAGGCGCATCAGACTTTCTCCACTTCAGGACGACCGAGAATGCCGGTCGGGCGGAACAGCAGAATCAGGATCAGCAGGGCAAAGGCCACCGCATCCTTGTACTGGGTGCTGAAGTAGCCGGAGGTCATGGATTCGGTCACACCGAGAACCAACCCGCCCAGCACGGCACCTGGAATGCTGCCAATGCCGCCCAGTACCGCAGCGGTAAAGGCTTTAAGGCCGGCCATAAAGCCGATGTAGGGGTTGACCACGCCGTAGTACAGGCTCAGCAGGACGCCGGCCACCGCCGCCAGTGCGGCACCAATCACAAAGGTGATGGCAATAATGGCATTGCTGTTGATGCCCAGCAGACCGGTCATCTTGATGTCTTCGGCGCAGGCGCGACAGGCGCGGCCGGTACGTGAACGGCTGATGAAAACGGACAGGGCGATCATGGCGACGAAGGTGGTGGCAAAAATGATCATCTGCATATAGGACAGGCTGGCCGCAGCGTCGCTGCTGCCCAGCTGGATGCCGCCGGATACCATGCTGGGCATGGCTACATCACGGGCACCCTGGGCGATGCGTACAAAGTTTTGTAAAAAAATCGACATGCCGATGGCGGAAATCAGCGGAATCAGCCGGTTGCTGCCGCGTAGCGGCCGGTAGGCGACCCGTTCGATGCTGAAGCCATAGGCACTGGTGACGATCATGCTGAGCAGGAAGGCACCCATGATCAGCAGTGGCAGGCTTTCCAGCCCCAGCATGGCCAGGCCGGTGAGGGCGATAAAGGTGACGTAGCTGCCGATCATGTACACCTCGCCGTGGGCGAAGTTGATCATGCCGATAATGCCGTACACCATGGTGTAGCCAATGGCGATCAGCGCATAGGTGCTGCCTACGGTCAGACCGTTGAGCAGTTGCTGCAGGAAGTAATAAAACTCGTCAATCATGATGGCGCTCTGGATTCCGCGACTACGCTTCGCTGCGCGCGGAATGACGGTTTAGTGATGCGTAACCTGGCCGGTTTCCACTGTCACCTGCGTTGTGCATGGCACAGGCGTTGGAACTTGCCAATGCACTGGATTGCGCGACTACGCTTCGCAGCGCACGCAATGACGTGTGGGGCTGTGCACATGTTGCAGCGCCCGCCGCGTCATCCTGCGCTGTGCGCAGCACAGTCGCAGGATCTATCCCGGCCTAGTCGGTCAGTGCGGTTTTGCTGTTGTCGGCGTGCCATTCGTATACGACAAAGCTGAACTCTTTCAGGTCGCCCTTGTCGTCAAACTCCAGGGTGCCGGTCGGGGTGTCGAAGCTGTTGCTGCGAATGGCTTCGGCAAGGGTTTCCGGTTCGGTGGAACTGGTCAGCTTCATGGCATCCGCCATGACCTGTACGGCAGCGTAGGCAGGGAACACGAAAGCACCGCTCGGGTCCTGTCCCTTGTCCTTGAACGCCTTGACCAGGTCGGCGTTGGCCGGATCTTCGTCAAACGCCTTGGGCAATGTGGTCAGCATGCCTTCGGCGGCAGCGCCGGCAATGGCGGTGATGTCGGTGTTGCCCACGCCTTCAGGCCCCATGAACTTGGCCTTGAAGCCGTTTTCGGCTGACTGGCGCAGCAGGGCGCCCATTTCCGGGTGATAGCCGCCAAAGTAGACGAACTCGACGTTTTCACGCTTCATTTTGGCGATCAGGGCGGAGAAGTCCTTGTCGCCAGCGGTGACGCCTTCAAACAGAGCAACCGGAATTTTGGCTTCGTCCAGCGCGGCCTTGACTGCGGTGGCTACGCCTTCGCCGTACTGCTGCTTGTCGTGCAGCACGGCAGCACGTTTGGGCTTGAGCTGTTCAACCACGTACTTGCCGGCCGCCGGGCCCTGCATGTTGTCCAGACCGATGGTGCGGAAAATCAGGGTGTGGCCTTTCTGGGTCAGCTCGGGTGCGGTGGAAGCCGCGGTGATCATCAGGATGCCTTCTTCTTCATAGATATCGGCAGCCGGCTGGGTGGAGCCGGAGCACAGATGGCCGACCACGAAGCGGATACCGTCATTGACGATCTTGTTGGCTACGGCGACCGCCTGTTTCGGGTCGCAGGCATCGTCATAGTTGACGGATTCCAGCATGCGGCCGTTGACGCCGCCGGCCTTGTTGATTTGTTCAATGGCCATCTTGGCACCTATGGACTGCATGTCGCCATACTGGGCTACCGGGCCGGTGACCGGGCCGGCCAGGGCAATCTTGATCGGCTCGGCGGCCATGGAATAGCTGGCTGCACCGGCCAGCGCCATGGCGGCAAACAGTTTGCTCAGGGTGCGGGTTGTCTTGCTCATAAATACCTGCCTTGTTGTCATGTTTTACACTGCGTTCATGAGGTCCGGGCACTCTCGCCGGTCGTACAGGCATGGAGTGTAGTCAAGAAGTCCTTGTAACGGAACAGAAAAGCGCTTTTCGGTCGATGCAATTGGACAAATTGGCTAGATGACTTGCGGGTCATTTGCCGTGTAGGCGAACAGCCTGTTGGCGGCGTGACTGTTGCGGCGGCACCTGTTTTTAGTGATGTGTAACCCGGCGGGCTGTTACAGGTTCCTGTACCAGTACCCAGGGGCGCACTACGGTGGCCCAGAGTTCGGGATCACGCTGGTGCAGGTCGGCGGCCTGCTCGTCGCTCATGCGGCCCAGACGTCCTTCCTGCATCAGGCGTGCAACCAGGTCCTTGTCGTCGCTGGCAATGGCTTCGGCCACCGCCACCAGATCCAGGTCGCCGGCCACCCAGAGCAACTGGCCTTTGGCAAACCAGGGAGCCAGTTCGGCCCAGTCAATGGCAGCCGTTTCACCGAGAATTTCCGCATACAGCGGGCTGATGGAATCAGTCATGGCAGGGAGTTCCGTTAGCAAAGTAGGGGACGGCATGATACCTGTGACGGTTGCCGGCAGGAAGGACGGGCATGCAGGCGGCTGGCCGGCACAAAAGCAGCAGCCTATCGCCAGCTCGGGTAGAATGGAGCGCCTGACGAATCCATCTGGAAGCATTCAATGTTTGCACAGCTGCAACTGCATGAGCGCCTGCTGCGCGCGCTGCAAGAAAACGCCTTTACCGAGCCCACCCCTGTCCAGCAGCAGGCCATTCCCCTGATTCTGGCCGGGCGCGACCTGCGTGCCACCGCCCAGACCGGCAGCGGCAAAACCGCCGCCTTCCTGCTGCCGGTGCTGCACCAGTTGCTGGAAACCGAACAGCCAACCCCGGCTACGCGGGTGCTGATTCTGGTGCCGACCCGCGAGCTGGCCGGGCAGATCATGGATGAAGTGCAGCGCTTTGCCCGCTATACCTTTTTACAGGCGGCGATGATTATTGGTGGCGAGGGCTTCAAGGAGCAGGCGGCGCTTCTGCGCAAGGTGCCGGATATTCTGGTCGCCACTCCGGGCCGCCTGCTCGAACACATCCAGGCCGGCAGCCTGCCCGCCGGCGAGCTGCACTGGCTGATTCTGGACGAAGCCGACCGCATGCTGGATCTGGGCTTTGCCGAAGACATGCAGGCCATCATTGCCGCCTGCAGCAACCGCCAGCAAACCCTGCTGTTTTCTGCCACCACCGGCGGGCGGGCATTGCGTGAAATCACCCAGGCGGTGCTGCGCAATCCGGAACACCTGATGCTCAATCCGGTATCCCAGCTGAGCGAAACCACCCGCCAGCAGGTGATTACCGTGGAAGGCGACAGCCACAAGGAAAAGGTACTGGCCTGGCTGCTGGCCAACGAGACCTACCGCAAGGCCATGGTGTTCACCAATACCCGCGCCATGGCCGACCAGCTGTATGGCCGCTTGCGTGCGCAGGATTACCGCGTGTTTGTGCTGCACGGCGAGAAAGACCAGCAGGAGCGCAAACAGGCGCTGCAACGCTTCAGCCAGGGCGGCGAGCGGGTACTGATTGCCACCGATGTAGCCGCACGCGGGCTGGATATTGAAGGTGTGGATCTGGTGATCAACTTTGATCTGCCGCGCTCCGGCGATGAATATGTGCACCGCATTGGCCGCACCGGGCGGGCCGGCGACGAGGGGCTTGCCATCTCCCTGATTGGCCATCTCGACTGGAACCTGATGTCCAGCATTCAGCGTTATCTGAAACAGGACTTTGCAAAGCGGGTGCTGCCGGGCCTGAAAGGCAATTATCACGGCCCGAAAAAGATCAAGGCATCCGGCAAGGCCGCCGGCAGCAAAAAGAAAAAGCCTGCCGACAAGGCCGCCAAGGCCGTGAAAAAACCGGCCCGCAAACCCGCCGCCCCGCGCCAGCCGCTGGCCGGTGATGACGGCCATGCGCCGCTGCGCAAGAAACCGGTTGTAAAAAATGACTGACAGCATGCACGCCTTGCTGCAGCAGGCCGCTCCGGTGCTGCCGGTAGTGGTGATTGAAGAGGCCGCCCATGCGTTGCCGCTGGCGACGGCCCTGCACGAAGGCGGTATCTCTGTGATCGAGATCACCCTGCGTACCCCCGCAGCGCTGGATGCCATCCGGCAGATTCGCCGCGAACTGCCGCAGGTGCAGGTCGGGGCGGGAACCCTGACCAGCGCCCGCCAGTTGCCGGCTATTGTCGAGGCCGGTGCCCGTTTTGCGGTTAGCCCAGGCTTTACCCCAGCGCTGGCCGCTGCCCTGCAGGATGCCGGCCTGCCGTGGCTGCCCGGCGTGCAGACGCCTTCCGAGGTCATGCTGGCACTGGATGCCGGCTACTCCTGCCTCAAGCTGTTTCCGGCCTCGCTGACGCAACTGGACTGCCTGGCCGGCCCCTTTCCGCAGGTCAAATTCTGCCCGACCGGCGGCATTCACGACGGCAACCTGCAACAGTTCTTACAGCGCGGCAATGTGCTGTGCTGCGGCGGTAGCTGGCTGGTACCGCCCGCGTTGCAGGCTGCCCGCGACTGGACGGCCATTCGTACTTTGGCACAACAGGCGGTGGCGCTGGCACGGGGAGAGCGCACATGCTGAATCTGCCCTGGGACTGGCCGGCGCCCTTTACCGCCTGTTTTATCGCGCTGCCCGAGCACATTGACGAACTCAGGCACGTCAATAACGCCGTCTATGTGCAATGGATGGAAGACTGCGCCTGGCAACACTCCGGGAGTCTGGGGCTGGGCATGACCCGCTTTGCCGAACTGGACTGCGGCATGGCGGTGTTGCGCCACGAAATTGACTATCTGGCCAGCGCGCTGGACGGCGATGAGGTCTGCATGGGCACCTGGCTGGCCAAGACCGACAGCCGCCTGAAAATGGACCGCCTGTTCCAGCTGGTGCGCCCGGCCGATGGCGTGACCCTGTTGCGTGCCCGTACCACCTTTGTGTGTGTGCAACTGTCCAGCGGGCGGCCCAGGCGCATGCCGGACGCCTTTATTGAAGGCTATGGTAGTGCCTGGCGCGATTTCGGGACGGATTAAGCCATGGAAATAGCCCTTGCCCCCATGGAGGGGCTGGCCGATGCCATGCTGCGTGACCTGATCACCCGCCAGTGCGGCATTGACTGGTGTGTCAGCGAGTTTGTGCGGGTGACCGACCACCTGCTGACGCCCAGTGTCTTTTACCAG
>CAZVDA010000138.1:0-6621 GCA_964625365.1 uncultured Thiopseudomonas sp.
CGCCGGCACCCAGCTTGCCCTCGACACGCACCTGCATGTTCTTCATCTTCTTGGCCACCAGACACTGGGTAGCCAGCACGTGCTCAACCTCGGAAGTACCAATACCGTGCGCCAGCGCACCAAAAGCGCCGTGGGTGGAGGTGTGGGAATCACCACAAACGATGGTCATGCCTGGCAGGGTTGCGCCCTGCTCCGGCCCAATCACGTGCACGATGCCCTGACGGATGTCGTTCATCGGGAACTGCAGAATGCCGAAATCGTTACAGTTGTCGTCCAGCGTTTTAACCTGAATACGCGACACCTCATCGGCAATTGCTTCGATACCACCAGCACGCTCAGCCTTGGTGGTCGGCACGTTATGGTCGGGCGTGGCGATGTTGGCATCAATGCGCCACGGCTGGCGATTAGCCAGACGCAGGCCTTCAAATGCTTGCGGTGAAGTCACTTCGTGCAGGATGTGGCGGTCAATGTAGATCAGTGAAGAGCCATCGTCGCGACGCTTGACTTCGTGCATTTCCCACAGCTTGTCGTAAAGGGTTTTACCAGCCATTGGAGTTCCTCATCAGGTTAGGGATGTTTTCTTTTTTTGTGCTGTTTTTGTTTTGCTTTTGTGCTCTGGCTTTCGGCTATGGTTACATAAAGACGCCGTAAATACGTCCCTGTAGGCTCGAGGGCGGCATCCATGGCGGCATAGGCTTTGCTCCACCCTGCTACCATCCCGCAACACCGTGCATCCCGCACCGCACATGGGTGGGGAGTGGGCCGTGCAGTGCATAACAGTTGCACATAATTCAGCCTCCTTCACGCGACAGCAGGCGGGCAACGCCCGCCCTTCTCTCCCGCACGGCACGGTGTGGGCGGCGTGGTGTTGTGCTGGTGCAAAGCGTGGGCGGCATGGATGCCGCCTTCGAGCCTACAGGGATGTATTCACGGCGTCTTTGCACCAGCACAACACCACACCAATCTCACGGTGCAAAACAAAAACAATACTTGCATGGTAGAAGCAGCTCACCTATAACTCAAATGGCATTTTTTCATATTCAGCATAACCACAAGGAATCCAAACATGGATCTGGCCAGCCTGAACACCTTTATCGCCATTGCCGAACAGGGCAGTTTTTCGCTGGCGGGGGAGAAGCTGCACATTACCCAGCCGGCGGTCAGCAAGCGGCTGGCGGCACTGGAGGAACAACTGGGAGCCCAGCTGTTTGACCGCATGGGCCGCGACGTGCGGCTGACCCAGGCCGGCCAGACCCTGCTGCCCCGTGCCTACCGCATTGTCAACGAGCTGGAAGACAGCAAGCGCGCCCTGCAAAACCTCAACGACAACGTCAGCGGCACCCTCAGTCTGGCCACCAGCCACCACATTGGCCTGCGCCGCCTGCCGCCGGTGTTGCGCCACTTTACCCGCGAGTTTCCGCAGGTGGTGCTGGACATCCGCTTTCTGGACTCGGAAGTGGCCTACAACGATGTGCTGCACGGGCGCTGCGAGCTGGCCCTGATTACCCTGTCACCCCAGCGGCGCGAACACCTGCGCAGCGTCAAGATCTGGCACGACGAACTGGTCTTTGTGGTTGCCCCCGGCCACCCGCTGGGCCGGCAGGCCAGCGTCAGCCTGCAGGACTTATGCAACTGGCCAGCGGTGTTTCCCGGCAGCCAGACCTTTACCAGCGGCATCGCCCTGCGCCTGTTTGCAGAAGCCGGCCTCATTCCCAATATCAGCATGCACACCAACTATATGGAAACCATCAAGATGATGGTCTCCATCGGGCTGGCCTGGAGCGTGCTGCCGCGCACCATGCTCGATGCAGACGTCTGCGTACTGCAGGTGGCAGCGCCTGCCCTCAGCCGCGATCTGGGTTATATCCTGCACCGCGAACGCACCCTGTCCAACGCAGCCAGTGCCTTCATCAATCTGCTGGAGCAACAGCGCAGCGGCCTGCCGGTCTAAACTTTCTGCCAGTCCGTTTCCGGCCGGAGCCATAAAACCCGCAACCGGCAAGGACCGGTCTTGCTTCTGCTCCGTAAAAACACCCGTCACAGTCCCGCCACAAAGAGTAGACTGCTAACGAGTTTTAAACCGAGAGACCGCTTCAATGAGTAATGACACGAAATCCAGCAACCTGTTGCTGGGTATCGCCCTGATTGTGCTGGCCGGCACCCTGCTGGCCAGCCACGATGCCATGACCAAACAGCTTGCCCTGCTCCACTCGATCACCCTGATCATCTGGGTACGCTATTCCATCCAGTCGCTGCTATTGCTGGGGATATTTCTGCCCAAAATGGGCAGCCGCCTGTTTCATACCTACCGTCCGCTGCTACAGCTGGCACGCGGTATCAGTCTGGTTGGCGTCAGCATGCTGCTGATTACCGGCCTGCGCTTTATTCCACTGGCCGAGGCAACCGCCGTCATATTCCTGGCCCCGGTGTTTGTAACCCTGCTGTCCGCCATGCTGCTCAACGAAACCGTCAGCAAGACCCAGTGGCTGGCCGTCGGTATCGGCCTGTTTGGCGTGATGCTGATTGTCCGTCCCGGTGGCGAGCTGTTCAGCTGGCCGGTTCTGCTGCCGCTGGCGGCCGCCGTGTGTTTTGCGCTGTATCAGCTCCTCACCCGCATGCTGGCCGGCAAGGATCATCCGGTTACCAGCAACCTGTACTCGGCCCTCACCGGCAGTCTATTGCTGATGCCTGCCGGCTTTCTGCAACTGGGCGAGTTTCAGGACATGCCGGCAACCACCCTGGGCATGCTGCTGGGGCTGGGCGTGCTGGCAACCATCGCCCACATGCTGCTGACCCTCGCCTTCCGTTATGCCTCGGCAGTGGTGCTGGCCCCCTTTACCTATGCCCAGATCATCAGTGCCGGCGTGATTGGCTGGCTGGTATTCGAACAGATCCCCGACCGGTGGGCACTGCTGGGAGTAGCCATTATCATGGCCGGTGGTGCCTGGAGCGGCTGGCAGCAACTGCGCAAATAACAGCACGACACTGGCCGCATTGGCGCAAGGTCACAGGCATGCCACGCCAGACAGCCTGCTGGCCCTGTACCGGTGAATCAACGACAATAACCAACTTTTGTCTGAGCAGTTGTCATGTCCAATTCCCTGTCCCTGAATCGCCGTATCTGGATGCTGGCGTGGCCGTTGTTGCTGTCCAACCTGACCGCACCGCTGTTAAGTCTGGTGTATACGGCGGTGGTCGGGCATCTGGATTCTCCGCGCTATCTGGCGGCGGTGGCGATGGGCGGCAACTACTTTATGTTTTTGTACTTCTCGTTTAATTTTTTGCGCATGGGCACCACCGGCTTTACCGCACAGGCACGCGGCGGCACGCAATCAACCCTGATTGTGATTTGTCGCGCCCTGTTGCTTGCTGCTGTGCTGGGCGTGTTGCTGATTGGGGTAAATCCATGGCTACGCGATCTGGGGCTGTGGCTGCTGGGCGGCAGTGACGAGGTGCAGGCGCTGGCGGCGCAATACATCAACATCCGTATTCTAGGCGCACCAGCGGCGCTGGCCAATTTTGCGCTGATTGGCTTTGCCATTGGCGTGCAACGCACCAAGGTGCCGTTCAAGATGACACTACTAATGCACAGCAGTAATGCGGTGCTTAGTTATAGTCTGGTGTATATCTGGCATTTTGATGTGGCGGGCGTGGCAGCGGCCAGTGCGCTGGCGGACTATCTGGGGCTGGCGGCGGCGCTGTACTGGCTGCGCAGCGAGTTTAATCCGGCGGCACGGCGGCAAGTGCTGGAGCTGGGTTTGCTGCGCCTGCAACCCATGCTGCAACTGGTGGCGGTCAACCGTGATCTGTTTATTCGCAGTCTGGCGCTGCTGAGCGTGTTTTTCTTTTTTACCGCACAGGGCGCACGTTTTGGCGACAGCGTGCTGGCGGCCAATGCGGTGCTGATTACCTTTTTACTGATTCTGAGCAACCTGCTCGACGGCTTTGCCAATGCTGCCGAGGCGCTGGTCGGCGAGGCGGTCGGCGCCAAAGATGAGCCGGAGTTAAAACGCTCGGTACACGCTACCGGACTGTGGTCGGCCTATATTGCGCTGGCGGCGTTTGGCGGCTTTACGTTGCTGGGCGCGCCGCTGATTAATCTGCTAACGGATATCAATAGCGTGCGCGAGACGGCGCTGGAATATCTGCCGTGGATGCTGGCGCTGCCGTTTACCGCCAGTCTGGGTTTTTGGCTGGATGGGGTGTTTGTCGGCGCAACCCGCGCCACCGACATGCGTAACTGCATGCTGGTGGCGGTGGCGATGTTTTTTGTGTTGTGGTGGCTGTGCCAGCCGCTGGGCAATCATGGCCTGTGGCTGGCCATGAACGGGCTAATGCTTACGCGGGGGCTGTTGATGGCGCTGGTGTGGTGGCGCAGCCAGTGAGCCGTCCGCCCAAACAGGCCGCGTGCAGCGGGCTGACACGGGGTATCATGTAACGCATTCCTGCAACAGGCTGTCACCATGCCCGGCATACTCAGTTTTTCCAGCAAATCGGCCAATCCACAGGCCCGCCATCTCAAGGTCATAGTGCACGGTTATCTGTCTGCCGTGGACGAGCGCGACCGCTCGCGCCTGCTGGAGCTGCTGCCACAACCTGCCCCGCACGAAGACATCCTGCTGGCCTGCTGGGACTCCGGCAACCTGAAAGAAATGCTGACACGCAGCCTGAAAGGGGCCGCCATCGGCTTTGCCGGCTTCAACAAACTGGCACTGGCCCGCAGCGCCCTGTTTGCCGTCAAGGGCGGCGTCGAACATTTTCAGGCCAAAAAGGAGCTGGCCGCACGGGTGGGCGAAGTGCTACTGGACGAACTGCAACAGGCGCTGGCCGGCTATCCGTACGCAGAGCAGCTCAGCCTGTACGGACACTCACTGGGCGGTCGTGTGGTCATCGAAGCCCTGCTGGGCCTTGCCGGACCACCGACCCTGCCACTGCACGACCTGGTACTGATGGGAGCCGCGCGCACTCTGACCGCGGAGGAGCTGGAACAGATCCTGCCGCGCCTGCAGGGCCGGCTGTTCAACTGCTATTCGCGCACCGACAAGGTATTGCTGGCCAAGCCCGGCTTTGGCAAATGGGCCGGACGCCACCCGCTCCCCGACCAGTTGTTTCCGGAGCGGGTACACAATATCAAACTGGATATTGGCCACAGTGATTACTGGTCGCTACTCGACGGCATCTTCGCCAAGGTCGCCAGCCCGCAACTGGACATCGACCTGCAACGACCCGCCCGCCCCCGCAAAAGTCTCATTCCCCAGCGCATTCGCGGGTTGCGCAAATAACTTCGACTATGCCGCCCTGGCTTTTAGCTTGCGCCGAAAATCATCCATGCAGTCCGTGATCAGGCAAACCGGCGTTTATGAGCACTCCGCTACCCCTGGAATAGCAGTGGATTCCGCGACTCCACTGCGTTACGCGCGGAATGACGTTAAATTCAGCGCCCCACCTGGCGACAGCAGCCCGGCACAGCCGGGTCACCCTCCCGCAAACGGCAAGGCGCATCGGCAGGCAGACTGGGGCGTAGCAAAGCATCAGCAACAGGCTCGAAGCTCGCTTCGAGACTGGCAGCGTAGCTTTGCGAAGCGCCTCAATCTGCCGGCCCATGCACCGTAGCCAAAGACACTTAGCTAATTTCGATCAACCGTTCACGCAACGCCGCCACCTGATCGCGTAAATTGGCGGCAGCTTCAAACTCCAGATCGCGGGCATGTTTGAACATTTGCTCTTCCAGGCGACCAATTTCCTTGGTGATATCTTTAGGCGTGCGCAGGCTGCTGTAGTCGCCCTGCACCTCGGCGGCGCGGGCTTGCGCTTTGCGTTTGCCGGAACGGGAACCGGGTACGGTCGCGCCTTCCAGAATATCCTTGATGTCCTTTTTAACGCCCTTGGGCACGATGCCGTGTTCTTCGTTAAACGCTATTTGCTTGGCGCGGCGGCGTTCGGTTTCGTCAATCGCCCGCTGCATGGAACCGGTGATGTGGTCGGCATACAAAATCGCCTTGCCGTTGAGGTTGCGGGCGGCGCGGCCAATGGTCTGAATCAGCGAGCGCTCGGAGCGCAAAAAACCTTCTTTATCGGCATCCAGAATCGCCACCAGCGACACTTCCGGCATATCCAGCCCTTCGCGCAACAGGTTAATACCCACCAGCACGTCAAACACGCCCAGCCGCAGGTCGCGGATAATTTCCACCCGCTCCACGGTGTCGATATCCGAGTGCAGGTAGCGCACCCGTACGTCATGATCGCCGAGGTAGTCGGTCAGGTCTTCGGCCATGCGTTTGGTCAGGGTAGTGACCAGTACCCGCTCTTCCACAGCTACCCGCTGGCGAATCTGTGACAGCAGGTCATCCACTTGCGTGCTGGCCGGACGAATTTCCAGTTCAGGATCAACCAGTCCGGTTGGGCGTACCACCTGCTCGACAATTTGCCCGGCATGTTCGGCTTCGTAGGGGCCGGGCGTGGCGGACACGAAAATCGCTTGTGGACTAGCGGCTTCCCATTCCTCAAAGCGCATCGGGCGGTTATCCAGCGCCGACGGCAGGCGGAAGCCATAGTTAACCAGCGTTTCTTTGCGCGAACGGTCGCCCTTGTACATGGCACCAATCTGCGGCACCGAGACGT
>CAZVDA010000139.1:0-6462 GCA_964625365.1 uncultured Thiopseudomonas sp.
TGCCCGCTGCCGCTGCTCAAGGCCAGGCTGGCGCTTAACGGTTTACAGGCCGGTCAGGTGCTGCAGGTGCTGGCGACCGATGCCGGATCGCAGCGTGACCTGGCCAGCTTTTGCCAGCTGGCCGGCCATGCGCTGCTGCATCAGGAACAGACTGCCGAAGCTGTGTTTCTTTATTTGATCCGCAAACAGGGTGCGGCTCAGGCTGGTGCCTGATTCAGTTGCTGCGCGGCCTCCAGTACCTCGGCCACATGGCCGGCTACCTTGACCTTGCGCCAGCTGCGCTGCAACCGGCCCCGGGCGTCAAACAGGAAGGTGCTGCGCTCAATGCCCATGTGCTCCTTGCCGTACAGTTTTTTCAGCTTGATGACGTCAAACAGCTGGCACAGTGCTTCGTCGGGGTCGCTGATCAGCTCGAAGGGAAAACCGTGTTTGGCCTTGAAGTTTTCGTGGGTGCGCAGGCTGTCGCGGGACACGCCAAAGATCACCGTGTTGGCGGCTTCAAATCCGGCAAAGGCATCACGAAACTCCTGTCCTTCGGTGGTGCAGCCCGGCGTGTTGTCCTTGGGGTAGAAGTAAACCACCACCTGCCGGCCGCGCAGCGCCGACAGGCTGACGCTCTGGCCGCCGGTGGCCTGGGCACTGAAATCGTGGATCTGGATGGAGTCGGTCATGCGGATTACCTCAGGGAGACTGTGGGCGCCAGGGTTCGATCAGGGCGTCCAGGTTGAGATGGTCGGAAAATTCGAGAAAGTGGTCACGCAACCAGCTGATCTGGGTATTGACCGGCAGCGACACGGTAATGGTGGCGGTCAGCATCAGGGCGCCGGTTTGTGGTGCCAGGTAACTGTCGTACTGGATATTGCTCATGGCAATGCCGTGATCGGTAAAAAACTGGCACAGTTCGGTCAGCGTATCGGGCTGGAGCAGTGCGCTCACATAAACAATGTAGGGCAGTGCCGGCAGGGTCTGGCTGTCGGGGCTGCTGCGGGTCCAGGACAGGATGACATCGTGCCTGCTGTTGATCTGTTCCAGTGCCGACTCCAGACGCGCCAGTGCATCCCAGCTGCCGCCGGCCTGCAGGATCAGTGCGCTGTGATCACCGTGCTGGGTTAACCGGCTGCTGATGATGCTGCAGCGGCTGTCCTGGCAGGCACGGCACAATAACAGGGTGAGTGCCGGTGCATTGTGTGCCATGGCGCTGATCAGCAGGTGCTGTTCTCTGGGGTTCGGGATGCTCATCAACAACTCCTGTCCGGTGGGCGGGCCTGTCTGGGCCGATGGTGGCCTAGAGTACCCAAAACCTGCGGCAAGTTAAATGGTAAAAGGCAGGCTGCGGCGCTTGTACAAGCGCGGTGGCGTTAGTAACATTGCCGCTTGTTTTTCTTTTCCTGGCAGGAGTAGTGTCATGATTGCAGGCAGTATGGTAGCGCTGGTCACCCCGATGGACGCCGATGGCAGGCTTGACTGGAAAGCGCTGGAAAAACTGGTTGATTTCCACCTGCAGGAAGGCACCGACGCCCTGGTCGCCGTAGGTACCAGTGGCGAGTCCGCCACCCTCAATGTCGAAGAGCACGTTGACGTTATTCGCCGTGTGGTCCAGCAGGTGAATGGCCGCATTCCGGTCATTGCCGGCACCGGTGCCAACTGCACCCGCGAAGCCATCGAGCTGACCCGCAACGCCAAATCCGTGGGTGCCGACGCCTGCCTGCTGGTCACCCCTTACTACAACAAGCCAACCCAGGAAGGCCTGTACCGCCACTTCCGTACCATTGCCGAAGCCGTCGCCATTCCCCAGATCCTGTACAACGTGCCGGGCCGTACCGTGTGTGACATGCTGCCCGAAACCGCTGGCCGCCTGTCACGGGTGGACAACATCATTGGCATCAAGGAAGCCACCGGCAACATCGAACGTGGCCGCCAGGTCATTGAAGCCTGCCGCGAGGGCTTTCTGGTGTTTTCCGGTGATGATGCCACCGCCTGGCAGCTGATTCTACAGGGCGGCAAGGGCAACATTTCCGTGACCGCCAACGTCGCGCCGCGCCAGATGAAGCAGTTGTGCGACCTGGCCCTGGCCGGCAAGGCTGACGAGGCCAAAGCACTGAACGATGCGCTGATGCCGCTGCACGATGCCATGTTTATTGAATCCAACCCGATTCCGGTCAAGTGGGCACTGCATGAAATGGGCCTGATTGATTGCGGCATCCGTCTGCCACTGACACCACTGAGCGAAAGCTGCCACGAAACCGTACGTCAGGCGCTGCGCCAGACTGGCATCCTGAACTGATCCGGGGAACATGCATGAAGCGTATTGCAGGAACTGCACTGATAGTAGCCGGCCTGACAGGTCTGAGTGGCTGTAGCTGGCTGTGGGGCGACAAGGGATATTTCCGTGATCGCAGCAATGACTACCTGGATGCGCGCAACCTTGCGCCCATGCAGGTGCCGGAAGGGCTGGACAGCAAACCGCTGGATCCGCTGCTGCCGGTACCGCCGCATGTGGCCGATGTGACGCCGGGACGTACCGAAATCATGCGTCCGCATCAGGTCAATCAGGGCATGCTGGAGGGTGACTTTTCCATCCAGCGCAGTGCCGACAAGAGCTGGCTTGTCGCCCAGCGCATTCCTGCCCAGGTATGGGGCATGGCCCAGGCCTATTTCGAAGAGCTGGGCTTTGCCGTAGATGAAGAGCGTCCGCATGTGGGCGAGTTTACGACGGGCTGGCTGGCTACTGCTGCTGCCAGTGAAAGCAGCCGCGAGGCGCTGGGGCTGGACAAGGGCCATGAAACCCGTTTCCGGGTGCGTATCGAACCGGGCGTCCAGCGCAACACCAGTGAAATCTATGTGGATGCAACCACCCGCAAGGGCAGCCGTGAGTCCGGCTGGGCAGCCGGCAAGAAACAACCGGAAGCCGGCCTTGCGCTGAGCGGCATGGAGCGTTTCTTCAACCAGGCCGGCAGCAAAGGCCAGAGCTTCTCACTGCTGGCCAGCACAAAATTCGACACGCCGCGTCGCGCCGCGCTGATCGAGGCGGGCGAGGGCGGCTTGCAAGTGCTGCAGCTGGATGCCGGCATGGAGCAGGCCTGGGCCGGCGTGGGCCGTGCGCTGAGTGCCGCGGGCCTCTATGTTGACGACATCGACCGCAGCCAGGGCCTGTACTTCATTGACCTGGAACGCAAGGCCGAGCCCAAAAAGCCGGGCCTCCTGCGCCGCATGCTGGGTGGCGGCAAAAAAGCCGCCAAACCTTCGGCGCAGCAATACCGGGTCAAGCTGACGCAAATCAGCCGCCAGGTATTTGTGGGGGTTGAGCGTGCACCGGGCGAGCTGGCAGACGCTGCCACCACCCGCCGTATCCTGACGGCCATCCAGCCCCACCTGAACTGATATATGCCCGAGCAAGGCACCACACAGAACAGGCGAACCCGGGTTCGCCTGTTCTTGTTTGATTCCACAGGAATACATCCATGAGCACCGATACCCCCCTGAGTCTAAAAAATATCTATTCCGGCAAGGTTCGCGACCTGTACGAGATTGACGACGCCCGCATGCTGATGGTGGCCAGCGACCGCCTGTCCGCCTTTGACGTGATCCTCGACCAGCCGATTCCGGGCAAGGGCAAGGTGCTGACGGCAGTGTCCAACTTCTGGTTTGACAAGCTGCGCGGCCTGGTACCCGACCACTTCACCGGCGATCGCGTCGAGGACGTGGTGCCGGCTGCCGAACTGCCGCTGGTTGAAGGCCGTTCGGTGGTGGTCAAGCGCCTCAAGCCGGTACCGGTAGAAGCCATTGTGCGCGGCTATCTGGTTGGCTCGGGCTGGAAGGAGTATCAGGTCAGCGGCACCGTGTGCGGCATCCGCCTGCCGGAAGGATTGCAGGAAGCCTCGCGCCTGCCCGAGCCGATTTTTACCCCCTCCACCAAGGCCGAAGTGGGCGACCATGACGAGAATATTTCCTACGCCCGCTGCGAGGAAATTGTCGGCAAGGAACTGGCCGCCAAAGTGCGTGAAGCATCGCTGCGCCTGTATCAGGCCGCCGCAGATTATGCGCTGGGCCAGGGCATCATCATTGCCGATACCAAGTTCGAGTTTGGGCTGGATGAAAACGGCACCCTGACCCTGATGGACGAGGTGTTGACGCCAGACTCCAGCCGCTTCTGGCCGGCAGATGCCTATCAGGTAGGCAGCAATCCGCCCAGCTTCGACAAGCAGATCATC
Organism: uncultured Thiopseudomonas sp.; assembly: GCA_964625365.1. Lineage (GTDB taxonomy): Bacteria > Pseudomonadota > Gammaproteobacteria > Pseudomonadales > Pseudomonadaceae > Thiopseudomonas. Next base: position 4,212 of record CAZVDA010000139.1, read on the forward strand.
CGTGACTGGCTGGAAAACAGCGGCTGGAACAAGCAGGCACCCGCGCCGCAGGTGCCGCAAGAAGTGATTGAGCTGACAGCGGCCCGCTATCAGGAAGCGCTGGAACGCCTGACCCGCTGATCTCTACCCGGTCCGGCCCGCACCGGACAATTTGCCACGGCGGCATACTGGACGGGCCATGCCGCCGCTGACTATCATCGTGCGCCTGTATGTACCCTTGAGACAGGACTTGCGTGATGATCGCCAGCATGGTGTTAAGCGAATGGACCCTTTGGGCCGGCTGGCTGTTGTACGGGCCGCTGGTGCTGCTGGCCCTGTTCAAAGCACCCTGGGTGGAGCTGTTTAGCGACAGCCGCCGCCAGCACCTGTTGTTCGGCACCGTGTTTGCCCTGTGCGTGCTCTGGCTGCTGCGCCGCGACTTTCCCAGCGGCGTGGCGGTGCACTTTATCGGCATGACCGCCGTCACCCTGCTGCTACACTGGCCGCTGGCCATCCTGTCCGGGCTGTTTGCCCAGCTGGTCATTGTTTTTTTTGGCAAGCCCGAACTGGCTGCCGTGGGTGCCAACGGCCTGTTGCTGGTGATACTGCCGGTGATGATTGCCGAACTGGCCGCCGCCTGGGTCGAGCGCTTCAAGCCCGACAACCTGTTTGTCTATATCTTCTGCTCCTGCTTCTTTCCTGCCGCCCTCACCGCAGTACTCTGCGCCATCAGCGGTTTTGTGTTGCTGTGGTTCAACGGCCTCTACGAGTTCCCGCCCTGGCTGGACGACTTCTTCGGACTGGTGCTGCTGGTGGCTTTTCCCGAAGCCTTTATCAACGGCACCGTGATCACCGCGCTGGTGGTGTTCAAGCCAGAATGGCTGGAAACCTTCAACCGCACCCGCTATCTGCAAGCCCCCTGGAAGGACGAATACTAAAGCCGTAGCGGCTGGATTCCGTGACTGCGCTGCGCTACGTGCGGAATGACGGGGTGTCTGCCTATGGCCTTGCCCGCCGACACCAGCAACCCGCCCACACCTAAAACAACACTGCAGCAAAGCCAACAAACCCGCCGCCATTTTCCGGTAAACTTGCCCGTTTTCGATTGCAGTTCAGGATGACACCATGGCGCATTTGTTACGCATCATCATGATCAACGGCCACCTCGGAGGCGTGGTGGAGCTGGATGTGCAGGGGCACAGCAATATCTGCGGCAGTAACGCCTCGGGCAAGACCACCCTGCAGCGGCTGATTCCGGTGTTTTACGGCGAACGGCCCAATGCCGTGGTGCCGCGCACACGGCAAAAATTCGACCGTTATTACCTGCCGCACACCGACTCTTACCTGGTGTATGAGTACCGCCGCGAGTCTGGCGCGCTGTGCATGGCGGTGTTGATGCGCAGCAGCGACGAGGGCATCAGCTACCGTCTGGTGGCCGCGCCCTATGACAGCCGGCTGTTTTTGCAGCAGCAGGAGGACGGCCAGCTGCATGCACGCAGCTATGCCGATTTTGTCCGCCATCTGCGCGTGGAAAATATCGACTTTTCCAACAAGATCGACAGCATCAGCGATTATCGCGCCATTATCCAGAATGATGTCGGCAGCCTGAAGCTGGACCGGCTGGCGGTCAACCGCCTGCGCCAGGACGCATTGCGCTACAGCCTGTGCGACAACCCGCATCGCCTGCGGCATATCGAAAAGCTGGTCAGTGCCGTGCATGCCAAAGAAGGCAAGATGGACACCCTGAAAACCATGCTGGCGGCCATCTTCGAGGAAGAAGGCGTCGATCTGCCCAGTACCCGCATTAAAAGCGCCCAGGTGCGCGAGTGGGTGCAGCAGGTGCGCCAGTCGCGCCGTCTGCAGGGGCTGCGTCAGCAATTCGACAAGCTGGATAGCCAGGTTTTGCAGCTGGAAGACTGCGAGCTGCTGATTGCCCGTTTGCAACCGCTGTTGCAGCAGGATGCCAGCGATCTCAAACGCCAGCATGCCGATCTTGAGTTGCAGATTGGCCAGTGGCAGGGCGAGCTGCAACAGCAGGAGGACGCCTACAAGGCACAGCGGCATGAGCATGACAACCGCCTTAGCCAGATCAAGAGCGAGCAGCAGCAGACCCAGCTGACGCTGGACAGCATTGAACAGCGTTTTCACGACTACGAGCTGCGCGACATGCCGGCGCTGGAACAGGCGGTGGCCCAGCTCGGCATCTGGCGTGCCGAACGTGACGGGCTGGACGAGGAGCTGTTGCTGCTGCGCGAAGCCGAGGGCAGTTCGC
>CAZVDA010000140.1:0-1165 GCA_964625365.1 uncultured Thiopseudomonas sp.
TTATGAAACCGAGACGGCGCCGTTCAAGGGCGAGTTTCGCCGCCTGGTGCAAGAACAGCAGGATGGAGAGGCCTTCATCAAAGGGCCTTATGTATCGGTGGGTCTGCCGTTTCTGACCGGCACGTCCGGGACGGATTTCTTCAAGGGCTTTACCACTGAATACCCGCCCTATGCCCATCAGGAACAGGCCTGGCAGCGGCTGGCGTCGGATCGTCAGGCGGCCAACACGCTGGTGGCGACCGGCACCGGCTCGGGCAAGACCGAGTGTTTCCTCTACCCTGTGCTGGATCATTGCCAGCGCACCAAAAGCCCCGGTATCAAGGCGATTGTGATCTACCCGATGAATGCGCTGGCCACCGATCAGGCCAAGCGGTTTGCTGAGGTTATTCACGGCCAGCCGGCGTTGAAAGGCCTGCGCGTCGGGCTGTTTGTGGGTGGCGATGGTCAGGGCACGCGCAGCATGAGCGCCGATCAGGTGATCACTGACAAAGACACGCTGCGCAAGAACCCGCCCGACGTGCTGCTGACCAACTACAAGATGCTCGATTACCTGCTGATGCGGCCCACGGATCAGAAGCTTTGGGCACAGAACGGGCCGGATACACTGCGCTATCTGGTGGTGGATGAGCTGCACACCTTTGATGGCGCTCAGGGCACCGATCTGTCGCTGCTGATACGCCGTCTGCGGGCGCGGTTTGATATGACGCCGGAGCAGCTGATCTGTGTGGGCACGTCTGCGACGCTGGGCGGGGATGACAGTATCAAGGGGCTGCTCGGATACGCTTCGGATATTTTCTCCAGCACCTTTGTGCGTGATGCGGTGATTGCCGAGCAGCGCAAGAGTGATACCGAGTTCCTCGACAATATCGCCTTTTTGAACCTGAACCCGCAGATCGGCCCGGATGAGTTGAATCAGGCGTTGCAGCAGGGGCTTTACCCCTATCTGGAGCAGGCCTATGCGCTGTTTTTCTGCAAGCAACCGGATGAGCCGCTGGATTCCAAAGCCGGTCGTAGCCGCCTGGGGGAGGAACTGAAGCAGCACGGTCAGCTGGCCAACCTGTTGCGTCAGCTTAAACTGGGGCAGGGCACGCCCACGTTCAAAACGTTGGTACAGCGCCTGGCGGCACAGATTCCCAAGGTGTTTGAGCGTCAGCCCGAGCAGGTG
>CAZVDA010000140.1:1265-6334 GCA_964625365.1 uncultured Thiopseudomonas sp.
AAGGTGTGCCGTCAGTGCGGCAAGACGGCTGCGGCGGATTACGCCGGTGAGTGCCGCGGCTGTCAGGCCGGCAATGAAATGCTGGTGCGCGTCAGCAAGCCGTTCCAGCTCAGGGAAGTGCAGCAGGATAACGTCAACCGCATGGTGCACGAGCACGACTGCCCCTGGTGTGCGGCCAAGTCGGCGCTGGTGGTGTTCGGTGCCCGTGCCGCCAGCCTCAGTGCGGTGGCGATCCATCAGCTGTTCAGCAGCCGTGACAACGATGATCGCAAACTGCTGACCTTCAGCGACTCGGTACAGGATGCCACCCACCGGGCCGGTTTCTTCGCCGCCCGTACCTGGCAGAACAACGTGCGCATGGCGCTGACGCAACTGCTCGATGCCCAATCCGGGCCGGTTGAGTTGATGCAGTTGCCGCAGTTGTTCGAGCAGTTTTGGCTCAATCATGGTGAGCATCAGGGACGGCTGGCGCTGCCCAAATATCTGCGCGAGTTCATGCCGCCGGACAAGCGTTACCGTGGCGATTTTGAGTTTTTCGAACAAACGGGCGATATCAAGGACCCGACGCCGCTGCTGAAGCTGATCCGTCAGCGCATGCTGTGGCAGGCACTGGAAGATCTGGCCTGGCGCGCGCAGGTAGGCCGTTCGCTCAACCGGCTGGGTTTGGCGGCGCTGGAGTGGCCGCAACCGCCGGTGGAGCGGGCCGCTGCTGCCTGGGCCGAGCAGGTAAACAACAATTTGGGCTATCGCATCGACCCGGTGGATGCCGTTCGCTTTATGACCGGGCTGATGCAGCACATGATCGGGCTGGGTGCGCTGGGGCTGGATGATCTGAAAAGCTATCGTGAAAAGTCCGGTAAAGCCTTTCAACTGAGTTTCTTGCCCTACACCCCGGCGTTGGGGCCAAGCTCGCCCCGGCCCAAATACCCTGCCGAGGGCAAGGGTGAGGGCTACGAGCCGCTCAGTTATGCCAATCAGGGCCAGTCCTGGTATGAACGTTGGCTGCACTGCATTAACCCCGCCACGCTGGTGGATCGCAAACAGATCGAGCAGGTGCTGGCGGCGGCGCTCGATGCGCTGGTCATCACCGGTGTGGTGCAGCAGGAGCACAATGAGCGCGGTCTGCCGTTGTGGATGCTGAACCCGGCAACACTGAGGATCACCACCCAGGTGCAGGCGGTGGAATGTCCGGGCTATCGGCCTTTGCATGTTCCGGCTGACCATGCCGATCAGTGGCTGGGCTTGCCGCTGTTGAACGCATCCGACCCGGATCTGCATTACGACCATCGTGTGCCGGTACGGCCATCGCTGTATCGCAACCTGTTCCGTGACGGTGAAATCCACCGTGTCATTGCCCATGAGCACACCGGCCTGCTGGCCAATACTGAACGTATCCGGGTGGAGGACAGCTTCATCAAGGGTAAAAAGCCCTGGGAATACAACCTGCTGTCGGCAACGCCCACACTGGAGATGGGTATCGATATTGGTGACCTGTCCAGCGTGCTGCTCTGCTCGGTGCCGCCGGCACAGGCGAATTATCTACAGCGGGTGGGGCGCGGTGGCCGTCGTGACGGCAATTCTTTCGTGCTGACCGTAGCCAACGCCCGTCCTCATGATCTGGTGTTCTATGCCGACCCCGCCCGCATGTTGGATACGCCGGTGGAGCCACCGGCGGTGTTCCTTAAAGCGCGCCATGTGCTGCGTCGGCAGTTGCTGGCCTATGCCATGGACTGCTGGACCCGCAGTTCCAAGGGTGACAACCTGGTGCCCGGCTCCATGCAGCCGGTGCTGGATGCGGTGGAAAAAGCGCAGGAGGATCGCTTTCCTTACACCTTGCTGAACTTCCTCAAGCACAATATGCAGGCCATCTGGGATGGTTTTGCCAGCCATGTCGCCACCGAACTGACCGATACCGATCTGGAGCTGCTGCGCCAGTATCTGTTTGGCGGCCCTCAGCATCAGGATGACCATCTGCAGCTGTATCTGCTCGGGCGCTTGAAAGTGGTGGCGGATGAACGGGCGCAGATGGTGGCGACGATCAAGGATCTGGATCGCCAGCTGGATAAACTGCGCAAACAGCCACAGGACGAGCATACTCAGGCCGAGATTGCCGAGTTGGAGCGTGAGGCGGCGGGTTACCGCAGTCTGCGTATCCGTTTGAACAAGCGAGAAACGCTGAATTTCTTTACCGATGAGGGTCTGCTGCCCAACTATGCGTTCCCGGAAGAGGGGGCAACGCTGCACTCGGTTATCTTCCGTTCTGAAAAGCTGACCGCCGGCGAGGGCGCAGAGCGTGAGTTCATCAAGCGCGAGTATGAGTATCAGCGCCCGGCACAGGCGGCACTGACCGAGCTGGCACCGGAGTCGGTGTTCTATGCCGGTAACCGCAAGGTGAAAATCTCCCGGGTGGAAACCGCCAAGGGGCGCAATATTCAGGACTGGCGATTCTGCCCACGCTGCCATTACTCGGCGGCGGCGGATGATCCTCAGTCTGGCTTTGCCGACAAGACCTGTCCGCGCTGTCACACCAATCAATGGAGTGATGCCGGCGCGCGCACCAAGATGCTGAAGATGACTCAGGTCTATGCCTTCACCAATGCCAAAGACGCGCAGCTGGATGATGGCTCGGATGATCGTGAGCCGGTGTTCTTCAACAAGCAGATGCTGATCGACTTCAAGCCGTCGGATATTCGCATCACCTGGGTGCTGGATGACAAGGATCGGCCCTTCGGCTTCGAGTTCATCCGCGCAGCCAACTTCCTTGAGGTCAACTTTGGCCGCCGTGAGGGTGAGGACCAGCTGTTTGAGGTGGCCGGTGAGCCGATGCAGCGTTCCGGTTTTCCGATCTGTCGTGAATGCGGCTCGGTGCAGTCACGCAAGGCGGCGGCAGGCAAGGCCGAGGCCAACCATCTGAAGAGCTGCAGCTTTGCCCGTGGACCGAAAAAACAGGTCAATGGCAAAGAAGACACAGGGCTGGAAAACTGTCTGTACCTCTATCGACGCTTCACCTCCGAGGCGTTGCGCATCCTGTTGCCGCGGCTGTCCACTGGCGGCACCGATGAGCAGGTCAACTCCTTTGTGGCTGCGCTGCAGCTGGGGTTGAAACGCCGTTTTGGCGGCAAGGTCGATCATCTGCGGGTGGCCTATCAGAGTGAGCCCATCGGCGAGACCGATGATCGACGCCATTTTATCGTGCTGTACGACTCAGTCCCCGGCGGCACCGGTTACCTGCATGAGCTGCTCAGTCGCGCGGAAAACATGCAGGAGGTGTTCCGCAAGGCCTATGAGGTGATGAAAGGCTGCGACTGCTACGACAACACCATGGATGGCTGCTACCGCTGTCTGCTGGAGTACCGCAACGCCTACGGCATGGAGAGCACGCGTAAATCGCTGGCGCTGGAGATGCTGGAGGATATCGTTGAGGGCGAACATGAGTGGGTGCAGAACGAGACCTCGCTCAGTTCACTGGGCGGCAACCCTTGGGTCGACAGTGAGCTGGAAGCCCGCTTCCCCGAGGCGCTGGCGCGCTTTTCCGGCACGGATGCGGTGGGCGGCCAGAAGGTACGGGTGTCTCAGGATGTGGTACGGGGCAAGCACGGCTATCGCCTGATCATTGGCAATCTGGCCTATGAGCTTGAGCCTCAGGTTGATCTGGGTGCCAAGGATGGCGTGCAGTTTGCTAGCCGACCGGATTTTGTACTCTGGCCGGTGCGCACAGGGCTGAAGCCGGTGGCGATCTTCTTGGATGGCTATCAGTTCCATGCCGACAAGAGCAGCGAAGATCTGATCAAACGCCAGAGCCTGATGCATGCCGGTTTCCTGGTGTGGACGCTGAACTGGTATGACATCAACCGGGTAATGGGCGACAAGGCGATGGATGTGCCTCTGCCCTCGGGCATGGTGTCGCCGGAGCAAAACCATGCCGCCATCACGGCGCTGGCTACACGGGCCGGGGTGAGCAACAGCGCTGAGCACATCAACAAAACCAGCTTTGATCTGCTGCTGCACTTTTTGACCGAACAGGATGCCAAGGCGTTGTCGCTGCAGGCGCTGCTGTTTGTCATCCAGTGTATTCCCGCTAAAACACTGGCCGATGCCGCCTTGCGTCAGCAGGTGTTGGATCATCTACAGGGTCTGCCTGCGGCCTTTACCGATCAGCTGCCACTTGAGGTGGCCATGGCAGGGCGTACCGAGTTGCGCGATCAGGCCAATGGCCCGTTGATTACCCTTGAGTTGGTCACAGAGGCCGAATTGCTCAAATCCGTGGATCTCACTCAGGCGCTGGTGTCGATCTGTTACGACCGTGCCGGCAGCAGCGAAGAGGCTGCACGTTACCAGTGGCAGCGTTTCTGGACGGCGGTGAACATGCTGCAGTTTTTGCCGCTGTTTTACGGCTGGACACCGGAATCCAAGTACGATGGCACCGCCGCCGGTCTGCTCTGGCCGGATACAAACGCCACCGAGGCCGAACACCCGCCGACACCAGCGCCCGATTGGTATGATCTGCTCGATTCTGATCTGGCGGCTGAGTTGAGCAAGCTCGCAGCAAACTGGCCCTGTACGCCTTTGGTGGGCGATGATGTGCTGGATGCGGACGAAGCGGTGATCGGCACTGCCGAGATTCTGTTTGAAACTGAAAAAATCGTTTTCCTGCTGCCCGATCAGCTGGATATTCAAGCCCGACTGGAAGCCGATGGCTGGACGGTGTGTACCCGGCTTGCCGAGCTGGTAGACGCCATCAACACACTGGATGCTGGAGCCTGATATGGTAAGTGTTGCCTTTTCCGAGAAGTATTTTGAAAGCCTGTTGAAGCTGACGCCGAATGAGCAAAGCCAGGCCAACAAATCGGTGATGCTGTTCCAGCAGGACCCTCAGCATGGCGGTTTGCATTACGAAAAGCTGACCGCTTTCAAGGACAGCAAGCTGCGCTCCATCCGCGCCAATCAGGATGTTCGCATCATTCTGGCAGCGGCCGAGAAGGAAGATCTTTACCTGATGCTGTACGTGGACCACCACGAACAGGCCTACGCCTGGGCAGCAAAACGCAAGGTTGAGATCAACCCCAATA
>CAZVDA010000141.1:0-6327 GCA_964625365.1 uncultured Thiopseudomonas sp.
TCCCTGGCCTGCTGCTGGCTGCGCTCCAGCATCCACAGGCTGGACACCGTGCGCAGCACCGGAATCAGCGTGGTGTGGGACACCAGCACAATGTTCTTGCGGTAGCCGTACTCAAACAGCCCCCGGTCGTGTTTCATGGCTTCTATATAGGCTGGTTCCACCGGCATGAACATCAACACAAAATCCGGACTGCCCACGCCCGGCAGGCTGCTGTAGTCCTTGCCGGCCAGATCGTCGATATGCCGGCGTACCGCCCGCACATGCTCGTTCAGCGCCAGCTGTTCCTGCTCCGGCGTCTGCGCCTCCACTACCCGCTGATAGGCATTGAGGGTCACCTTGCTGTCAATGATGATGTGTTTGCCATCCGGCAGGCGAATCAGGTAGTCGGTCTGTTTCAGCCGCCCTTCAGCATCACGGAAACTAGTTTGCACCTGATAGTGGGCTTCTTCCACCAGCCCGCTCATTTCCAGCGTGCGCCGCAACTGCGCCTCGCCCCAGGCACCGCGCTGCTGCGAGTCGCCCTTGAGCGCCGAGGTCAGGTTGCTGGCGTCCTCGCTCATTTTCAGGCCGGCCTCCAGCAGCTTGCGGATTTCGGTATTCAGGCTGGCATTGCCCTGCTGGGCGGCATCGTGCACCTCGTTGACCCGTTTTTGAAAACCCTCGATCTGCTCTCGAAACGGCCGTAACAGACTATCAATGCTGGCCTGGCTGCTCTGGCTGAAAGCCCGGCTCTTTTCTTCAAACAGCCGGCTGGCGACATTTTCAAACTCTCGCCCCAGCTGTTCGCGGCTGTCGGCCAGTTGCTGCAGCTGGGCATCAAACTGTTCCTGCTTGCGCTCCAGCGTGGTTTTTAGCTCGACGTGGCTAGCGGTTAGCTGGCCGTGCTCGTCCTGCAAACGGTCATGGGCCTCTTTATGCGTCTGCAACTGCTGGCGAGCGTCGTCCAGCTGGCTGCGCAACGCCTGTTCAGTGGCAGTCAGCGCCTCGATGCGGCTCAGCGCAGCGGTCAGCCGCTCGTGCAACTGGCCAGCCTGTTCACTCTGACGGGCCAGCTGGCCTTCCAGCTCGGCCCTGCGCTCACCAGCACCCTGCAAGCCCACGCGGGCCATGCCCAGCCGCTTGTCCGACTCATGCAAACGCGCCTGCAACTGTTCCAGTTGCTGTTGCCAGTGCTGGTATTGCTGTTCGCCGGCTGCTTCCAGCTCACGCAACCTGCGCCCCTGCAGCATGGCACCCAGCCAGTAACCGGCCATGGACAGCAAAAACGCAGCGGCCAGCAGGGCCGGCAGACGGGCAATATCAATGGGTAAATCGGGCATCAGGCAGCTCCGCAGCGGCTCCACAAAAACTGGCTATTTATACAGCACCGGCTGTTAAAAATCGATACCCGTCCTCACGGCTTCCCGCTGCAGGAAACTTGATCAGCGTCAGTTAGCCCGCTTGTGAAATATCGGAAAGCCCCTACAATGGCGCAACTGATTCTCAATAAGGACACCGCCATGTCACTTCGCCCCCTGTTTGCGCCCCTGCTGGCGTTGGCGCTGGCCGTTGCCAGCCCCCTGACTACCGCCAGCGAAGCCACCCCGCCACCGCTGAAAAAACTCACCCTGGCCGGCCCGGCAGCCGGGGTGTCCAACGGGCTGATTCATCTGGTGGCCAGCAATGGCCTGGCCGATCTGGCCGAAAACGTCGAGTTTGTGCTGTGGAACAACCCCGACCAGCTGCGCGCGCTGACGCTGGCCGGCAATGCCGACTTTATCGCCCTGCCCAGCAACGTGGCCGCCAACCTCTATAACCGGGGCGTGCCGCTGCAACTGCTCAACGTATCGCAATGGGGCGTGCTGTGGATGATCTCCCGTGACGCCAACAAGAAAACCCTGGCCGACTTCAAGGGCGAGGAAATCGCCATTCCCTTCCGTGCCGACATGCCCGACATTGTGTTTACCCATCTGGCGGAAAAGCAGGGCATCAACCCGAAAAAAGACTTCAAGCTCAACTACACCGCCACCCCGCTGGATGCCATGCAGATGCTGGTGATGCGTCGTATTGATCACGCCCTGCTGGCCGAGCCTGCGGTATCTATGGCACTGCGCAAAACCAAGTCCTTCCCCGTTTCGGTGATTGCTCCCGAGCTGCACCGCAGTGTCGACCTGCAACAGGAATGGGGCCGGCTGATGGGCACCGAGGCACGCATTCCGCAGGCCGGCATTGCCGTGCTGGGCGAACTGCGCAACAACCCGCAACTGGTGCAGCGCTTTGCCGAGGCCTATGCCGAAGCCAACCAGTGGTGCTACCAAAACACCGATGCCTGCGGCAAAGAGGTGGCCGGCTTTATCAAGCTGTTGCAGGCGGATGCCATTAGCGATGGTTTAAAAGTGCAGAATGCACATTTCTCATCGGCGCTGGAGGCCCGGGAGGAGCTGGAAGGTTTTTTGCGGATTTTGCTGGAGAAACAACCGGCTTCGGTGGGGGGCAAACTGCCGGATGAGGGGTTTTATTTTTCTTTTTCAGCAAACCGTGACGAAGAGTCTTGAGTATGTGTTGTCAGGCAGGGTTGCGCAAAGTCGCCGCAAGTACGTCCCTGTAGGCTCCATGGCGGCATCCCTGCCGCCAAGGCTTGCTCCACCCTGCCTGACAACACGCCATCTCCGTGCAGTGCGCCGGCTTGCTGGGGTTGGGGGGAGTAGGTGTAGCTTCACTATTGGTGTAGCGGACTGCAAGCTCTGAGTGGTGGCGGGTTTGCTGGAGTGTGGAACGAAGACAGGCCCGGCTTTGCCGGGCCGCGCAGGCGTAGCCTGCGCTATCCCCTCCCACACCCAGGGGGCGAAATGCGCATACAATAGAAACCCCCAGACAACACGGATGCCCGACAAGCGGTGAGGGATGCAGTGGCGCAAAGCCTTGGCGGCATGGATGCCGCCATGGAGCCTACAGGGATGTATTTACGGCGACTTTGCGCCACTGTATCCCTCACCGCCAAACGCTCAACCTGTAAACGACACAAGCCCCCAAAGAAAAACCAATGACTCAAAACCCCTTCCTTCGTCCCCTGTCCTCCACCCTCAGTTACCTGTGGAGCGGCTGGGGTGCCATTGCCAGCCTGCTGCTGTTCTGCGCCGCCTGGGAACTGGCGGCCCTGCACTACGGCAGCCTGATTCTGCCCGGCCCCATCGACACCCTGACGCAGCTCACCGCCCTGTTTGACGACGGCAGCCTGTTGCCGGAGCTGGCAACCTCGGCCCGCCGTACCTTTTACGGGCTGGGGCTGGCGCTGCTGGCCGGTACACTGCTGGGCATGCTGGCCGGCTTTTCGATAACCGCCTCCATTCTGTCGCGGCCGCTGGTGACACTGTTTCTGGGCATGCCGCCGATTGCCTGGCTGGTGCTGGCCATGCTGTGGTTTGGCATGGGTGATGCCACGCCGGTATTTACCGTGTTTATCGCCTGTGTGCCCATTGTGTTTGCCGGTGCCATGCAGGGCACCCGCACGCTGGATAACCAGCTCAAGGCGGTGGCCGATGTGTACCGCCTGCCGCTGCACATGCGGCTGACCGACATTTACCTGCCGCATCTGGCCTCCTGGCTGTTTCCGGCCTGGATTACCGCGCTGGGCACCTCCTGGAAGGTGGTGGTGATGGCCGAGCTGCTCAGTACCCATGACGGCATTGGGGCGGCGCTGGCGGTGACCCGTGCCCAGCTGGATACCGCCGGCACCCTGGCCTGGGTGGTGGCGGTACTGGCGGCGCTACTGGCTACCGAGTATCTGTTGCTGGAGCCCATCAAGCGGCATGTGGAACGCTGGCGCAGTCAGGAGACGGCATGAAAACCCTGGTGATTGAACGGCTGTACCACAAGTACGGCATTGTCGAGGTGCTCAACAACATCAACCTTGAGGTGCGCAGCGGCGAAACTGTGGCGCTGGTGGGGCCGTCCGGTTGTGGCAAGAGCACCCTGCTGCATCTGGTGGCGGGCCTGTTGAGCTGTAGCGATGGCCGCATTCATCAGCCCTTTGCGCGCATGGCCTGCATGTTCCAGTCGCCCCGGCTGCTGCCGTGGAAAAACGCCCGTGACAATATCGCCCTGGGCCTCAAGGCTGCCGGTATCGACAAGGCGCAGCGCCATCCGCAGGCGCAAGCCCTGGCGGCCCAGCTGGGGCTGACGGCGGAGGATCTGGACAAGTACCCACACGAGCTGTCCGGCGGCATGCAGAGCCGGGTGTCGCTGGCCCGGGCGCTGATTGTTGAGCCTCAGCTATTGCTGCTGGACGAGCCTTTTTCGGCGCTGGATATCGGCCTCAAGCTGGAGCTGTACCAGTTGCTGCGCAACCATGTGGAACAGCAACACACCACGGTGATCATGATTACCCACGACCTGATGGAAGCGGTGCGGCTGGCCGACCGTATTTTAATGATGGCACCGGAGCCGGGGCGCATTCTGGCGCAGTATCCGCTGACCCGCCCGCATGCCCGGCGGGATGACGGCTGGATTTACCAGACCAGCGCGGAGCTGTTGCAGGAGCCGCTGGTGCGGCTGGGCTTTGGTCTGGACGGCGTTTTGCCGGACGCCGCCGACATCCCGCAACCGGTTGCCCACGGAGGCTGTGCGCCATGATGCTGTGCAAACGTCTGCTGGATCACCCGCTGCTGCTGTGCAGCTTCCGGCCATTTTTCATGTTTACCGCCGTCAGTGCGGTGCTGTTTATGGGGCTGTGGCTGCTGGCCCTACAGGGCTGGCTGCCTGATCTGGCGATGCCGGGCGGCTGGGCGCTGTGGCATGGCCACGAGCTGCTGTTTGGCTTTGTTGCCGCAGCCACCGCCGGTTTTGCGCTGACCGCCATTCCCGAATTTACCCACACCGGCTTTATGGCGGCACGGCCGCTGCTGGCCATGAGCCTGATCTGGCTGGCAGCACGGCTGGCCTATCTGCTGGCCGGAATCATCAGCCCCTGGCCGGCGCTGGCGCTGAACCTGGCTTTCTGGCTGTGGATGCTGTGGCGCATCACCCCGCCTACCTGGAATGACCCGGACCGCAAGCACATCAGTTTTCCGCTGGCGGTGCTGGCGCTGGCGGCGCTGCAAAGCGGCTTTTTTGTCAGCCTGGCCACAGGCGGCCAGCCGATGGCCTGGCTGTATGCTGCGGCGCACCTGTTTATGGTGCTGGTGATACTGGCCGCCAGCCGGGTGTCAATGAGTGTGGTCAACAATCTGGTGGAGTCCAGCAGCGCTATCAGTGACCCGGAGGCAGCGGTGTATCTGGCCCGCCCGCCACGGCGCAATCTGGCCATGGCCTGTATTCTGCTGTGCGCCGCCACCGAGCTGTGGCTGGGCCATAGCCGGGTGACCGGCTGGACGGCGCTGGCGGCCATGGCAGCGGTGCTGCACCTGCTCAACGACTGGCATATCGGCAAGCCCTTGTTTAGCCGGCTGGCGCTGATGCTGTACGGCAGTTACTGGCTGATGGCGCTGGGCTACGCCGCGCTGGGCGCGGCCTATATGGGTGCGCCCATTCTGCCGTCAGCGGCCCGTCACCTGCTGCTGGCCGGCAGCATGGGGCTGGTGACCTTTACCATCCTGTGTATTGTGTCGCGTATTCACTCAGGACTATGGCTGGACCGCCGCCGCTGGATTACGGTAGCGGCCCTGTTGCTGGTGGCGGCCGGTGTGGTGCGGGTGCTGGCCGGCGTGCATGGGCTGCTGGGCCATTACAACAGCCTGCTGCTGGTGGCCGGCCTGCTGTGGATGGCGGCCTATGGGCTCTATGCCCGCTATATGTTCGGCATTTTGTTTAGCCCGCGCAGCGACGGCCAGCCCGGCTGCGCCGAGCCGTTACCGGATACCGGCAGCCACTAAATCCCCGACAAACTTGTCTCCGATAAAGCTTTACCAAAACAGGCGGCACGCTGGCCGGCACCAGTCCCGTCTGGAAAAACAACCAGTACGCCACGCAAGTTGTTGTAATGGCAGGTCTTGCTGACCCTGTTCGCAGCCATTTCAGCAACAACCGGCACCTGATGGACAGCACTTGCACCAGCATGCATTAAATCCTGCAGCCTGCTACAATTTACCGCCGTCCGCAGCAGCATTCTGTCTCTGCACTCCCACTGGTCAACCTGAAGAAGATTCCCATGCTACGTAACCTGTTCATGTTGCTTGCTGCAGGGTTGTTTTCAACCCCTTTGCTTGCCAACGAATCTCAACACCTGAACGCAACCGACACCCCCTGGGGCTATCTGGCGGTTTTCGTTTTTGTCATTGCCTACCTGGTTGTTGTGGGCGAAGAAAAACTGCAGCTGCGCAAGTCCAAGCCGATGCTGATTGGCGCCGGTCT
>CAZVDA010000142.1:0-6323 GCA_964625365.1 uncultured Thiopseudomonas sp.
CCTGCCAGCTGCGGCGCTCGCCGGTGGCCGGGTGGTCCAGCTCCAGCTTCCAGGCATGCAGCGCCTGGCGCGGAAAGCCTTTCAGTGCGTCAACCAGCGTCGGGCTGGCGGCCGGCGGAATGCGGAAGCGGCCGCCATACAGCGGATCGCCCACCAGCGGAAAACCGGCATGCGCCATGTGCACGCGAATCTGGTGGGTACGACCGGTTTCCAGCTGCACCCGCACATGGGTGTAGCTGCGAAAACGCTGCACCACCCGAAAATGGCTGATCGCCTGTTTGCCGCCTTCGGTGACGCCCATTTTCTGGCGCTGTTGCGGATGGCGGCCAATCGGCGCATCAATGGTGCCGCCGGAGGTCACCACGCCACTGACAATCGCCTCGTAGGTGCGGCCCACGGTGCGCGCCTGCAGCTGTTCGACCAGACGGGTATGTGCCAGCAAGGTTTTGGCCGCTACCAGAATGCCGGACGTGTCCTTGTCCAGCCGGTGCACAATGCCGGCGCGGGGAATGTCGCGCACCTGCGGCGCATGATGCAGCAGGGCGTTGAGCAGGGTACCGCTGGCATGCCCGGCCGCCGGATGCACCACCAGACCGGCGGGCTTGTTGATGACCAGCAGGTGCTCGTCCTCATACACAATATCGAGCTCGATATCCTGCGCCAGCCACTCGCCCTGGGCCTCCTGCTCGGCTTCAAGACACAGCTGCTCGCCGCCATACAGCGTATCGCGTGGACGCAGCGGCTTGCCGTTGACGGTCAGGCTGCCGTCCTTGATCCATTCGGTCAGGCGCGAGCGGGAAAAATCGGCAAACAGCCGGGCGGCCACCTGGTCAAGACGCTGGCCGGCCAGCTCGTCCGGCACCCGGGCTTCAAGTTGAATTTGTTCTGTAGGGATCGACATAGGTTTTCTGCTGTCCCTGCACACGCAAACCCCTGTTGAATGGCCCGCCAGCACCGCCTTGACGACAGTATCGCGAATCCTTTGGTTTCCGTATGCGGGTTATGGTTAAATGCACAGGCTTCCCGCAACGTGCGGGCAGGCAACTATAACAGGGCGGCTGCCAAACTGCTGCATTGCAACACTATTTTGCTGGCCAACCCCGGCAGCCCCTCCCCTATCCAGATTTAGGCGAAACCCAACATGCGCGTACAGCACCTGATCTTCCTGGCTCTATTCAGTTTCCTGGCTGCCTGCTCGGGCAAGAAAGTCGTTGACGAAAACCTCAGCGAACGCGAACTTTACGAGCAGGCCCAGACCGACCTCAACAAAAGCAACTATTCCAGCGCCGTCCGCAAACTGCAGGCGCTTGAGTCGCGTTATCCCTTTGGCCGCTATGCCGAACAGTCCCAGCTGGAGCTGATGTACGCCCACTACAAAAGCCGCGACTACGAAGCCCTCAACGCCACTGCCGACCGTTTCATCCGCCTTCATCCCCAGCATGAAAACGTCGATTACGCCTATTACATGAAAGGGCTGTCGGCATTCGAGCAGGACCGCGGCATTATTGCCCGCTTCCTGCCGCTGGACATGACCCAGCGCGACCCTGGTGCCACCCGCGACTCCTATAACGAGTTCGCCCGCCTGATCAACCGCTTTCCCAACAGCCAGTACGCGCCGGATGCCAAACAGCGCATGATCTACGCGCGCAACCTGCTGGCCGACTATGAAGTGCACGCCGCCCGCTACTACATCAAGCGCAAGGCCTATGTCGCCGCGCTCAACCGTGGGCGCTACATTGTGGAAAACTTCCAGGGCACACCGGCCGTACCCGACGGCCTGGCCATCATGGTGCAGAGCTACCGCATCCTGGGGCTGGACGATCTGGCCGAAGACAGCCTGAACACCCTCAAGCAGAACTATCCCGAGCATGCCAGCCTGACCAAACGCGGCAAGAAAAAAGCCGCCAAAGACGGTTTCAACCCCGACTACAAGGACACCGCCTCACGCTCCTGGCTGAACAAGGCCAGCCTTGGCCTGCTGGGCAAAAACAAGGAACAGCGTTCACAGCAGCCACCGGCCCGCACCCAGGCCGACAAGGAAATGCAGCGCCAGCTTAAAGAAGCCCAGGAAAACCTCCCCAAAGAAGTTCGCAAGGGCAAGTAACAATCCCGGTACAGAAAAGGCGCTTTTAGCGCCTTTTCTGCCTTTTGACCTGCATCAATCCGCCGTTTTCCAGCCTGCCGGCATTCGCCCTTGGTCTTAATCCGCACGTCTTGGTTTTCAATCCATCATCACGTAAAGTGCCTGCCACTGCGTTTGCATGGGTTGCTGTTGAACCCCGACCTGGCCGACAGGCTGTTCAAGTTTCTGGTGAAAACCCGACTTTTGCTGCACGTGCCCGAGCCGCTCACTTTGCTCGACCGCTTCTTTGCAACCAGTAGCAAAGCGCCCCAGGGGCGCACAGGTTTTCATTTCAGTTACAAAGGATACATGCTATGTCCACTCGCCAGACCGGTACCGTCAAATGGTTCAACGATGAAAAAGGCTTCGGCTTCATCACCCAGGAAAACGGCCCAGACCTGTTCGTTCACTTCCGCGCCATTGAAGGCAACGGCTTCAAAACCCTGAAAGAAGGCCAGCAGGTCACTTTCGAGGCAGTGGAAGGCCAAAAAGGCATGCAGGCCGACAAGGTACAGGCAGTCAACTGATTGCCGGCCATGCCCTGGAGCAAAGCCCCTCACAGCAGGGGCTTTTTTGTGCCTGCCATTCAGCCATCTGCCCGGCATTTTTGCAGACCGGCCGGCAGCGCTACCCTGCCCACGGGCGAAACAGTTAGAATCAGCCTGTTTTTTCGTCCAGAGGTCACCATGTCCCGAGCCAAGCTACAGCCCGAAGGCACCTTTCCCAAAGCCGGCCTGATCCGCCGTTTTGCTGCCATGTTTTACGACTTCATGCTGTGCATGGCGCTGATCATGGTCGTCACCTGGATATACCAGCAGGGCGTACTGCGCCTGATCTACGGCGCGGAGCAACTGCGCTCCATGGCCGAAAGCGGCGCCATGGACCACGACCCCATCCTGTCCAGCCTGGTGGTACTGAGCCTGTTTGCCTTCTTCGCCAAATTCTGGACCCACAACGGCCAGACACTGGGCATGCAGGTCTGGAACCTGCGTATCCAGAACGCCGACGGCAGCCCCGTCAGCCTCACCCAGGCGCTGCTGCGCTTTGTCATCTCGATCATTTCCTGGCTGGCGCTGGGGCTGGGCTTCTGGTGGATGCTGTTCAGCAAAAACAAGGCCACCTGGCACGACACCTACTCGGAAAGCATTGTCATCCAGCTACCCAAGGGCGTGCACAAGAAGTAATACCACTTGGATCCTGCAACCACGCTTTCGCTACGCGCAGGATGACGGGACTGACTTCACGCAGCGACAGCAGCCCGGCGTAGCCGGGCCATCACCCCACAAACGGCAAGGTGCATCCGCAGGCAGGGCGGGCCGAAGCAAAGCATCAGCAGCAGGGTCGAAGCTTGCTTCGAGACTGGCAGCGTAGCTTTGCTTCGGCCCGCCCTGACGACAGCACCGCAGCCAACAAGCCCCGCAGCCAAGCCCGCCCTTGAGCCTTGCCGGACAAAGGCTGATAATAGGCGGCTATTTTCTGACCAGTCACCCGTTACGGAAGCCCCATGAAAGACCATATTCGCCAGCTTGTTCAGTCCGCCCTTGCGCAGCTTGTCACCGAAGGCACCCTGCCTGCCGACCTGCAACCGAACATCCAGGTGGAAAACGCCCGCGACAAGGCCCACGGCGACTTTGCCAGCAACATCGCCATGATGCTGGCCAAACCGGCCGGCATGAAGCCCCGTGATCTGGCCGAAAAAATCCTCGCCGCCCTGCCGCAGGACGCGCAAATCAGCAAGGCGGAAATCGCCGGCCCCGGCTTTATCAACTTCTACCAGAACCACGCCGCACTGGCCCAGCGTCTGGACGCCGCCCTGGGCGACGCCAAACTGGGCGTACCAACCGCCAGCCCGCTGCAAAAAATCGTGGTGGACCTGTCCTCGCCCAACCTGGCCAAGGAAATGCACGTTGGCCACCTGCGCTCCACCATCATTGGCGACGCCGTGGCACGGGTACTGGAGTTTCTCGGCCATGACGTCATCCGCCAGAACCACGTCGGCGACTGGGGCACCCAGTTCGGCATGCTGCTGGCCTTTCTGGAAGAAAACCCCGACGCCCAGCAACAGGGTCTGGCCGATCTGGAAGGCTTTTACCGCGCCGCCAAGCAGCGTTTTGACGACAGCGAAGCCTTTGCCACCCGCGCCCGTGAGCTGGTGGTGCAACTGCAGGCCGGTGATGAAACCTGCCTGCGCCTATGGCGCAGCTTCAACGAGATTTCCCTGAGCCACTGCCAGGAAGTTTACGACCGCCTCGGTGTGAAACTCGGCATGCAGGATGTACGCGGCGAAAGCGCCTACAACGATGACCTGCCCAAAGTTATCGCCACCCTGCAAGCAAAGGGCCTGCTCACCGAAGACCAGGGTGCGCAATGCGTATTCATGGACGCCTTCAAAAACAGCGACGACCAGCCGCTGCCATTGATTGTCCAAAAGGCCGATGGCGGCTACCTGTACGCCACCACCGACCTGGCGGCGGTCAACTACCGCCATAGCCAGCTCAAGGCCAACCGCGTGCTGTACTTTGTGGACCAGCGCCAGGCGCTGCACTTCCAGATGACCTTTGCCGCCGCCCGCCTGGCCGGCTTTGCCGACGACGCCATGCAGCTTGAGCACATGGGCTTTGGCACCATGAACGGCGCCGATGGCCGCCCGTTCAAAACCCGCGACGGCGGCACCGTCAAGCTGATCGACCTGCTCGACGAAGCTGAACAGCGCGCCTACGCGCTGGTGAAAGAAAAGAACCCGCAACTGGACGAAGCCGAGCTGCGCCAGATTGCCCATGCCGTCGGCATTGGCGCAGTCAAATACGCCGACCTCAGCAAGCACCGCACCAGCGACTACTGCTTCAACTTCGAGCTAATGCTCAGCTTCGAGGGCAACACCGCGCCCTACATGCTGTACGCCTACACCCGCGTGGCCAGCGTATTCCGCCGCCTGGAGCAGTCCATGGACGACACCCTGCCCGGCAACATCCTGCTGCAGGAGCCGGCTGAACAAGAACTCGGCGCTGCTCTGGCCCGCTTCAGCGAAGTGCTGAACACCCTGGCCGACAAGGGTACCCCGCACATCCTGTGCACCTATCTGTACGAGCTGGCCGGCCTGTTCTCCAGCTTCTATGAAAATTGCCCAATCCTCAGCGCCGGGCAGGACGACATCCGCCACAGCCGCCTGCGTCTGGCCGCCCTGGCCGGCCGCACCCTGCGCACCGGGCTGGACCTGCTGGGCATCAACACTCTGGAGCGTATGTAAGCCATGGCCGCACGCAAAAAAGCCGCGCCGCCCAAGCGCGGTGCCACCCGCTATCAGGAACCGGCAAAATCGCCCGTGCATCCACTGGTGCTGGTCACCATAGGACTGGTCATCGGCGTGTTCATCATGTCGCTGGTCAAGCTGGAACCCGGCAAAGACAGCGTCAAGCGTGAAACGGCACAACCCGCCACCCAGCAAAAGACCGCGCAAAAGCCCGCGACCAAACCGGAGCAACCGGCCCAGTCTGCCAACCCCAACAAGCCTACCTTCGAGTTTTACACCCTGCTGTCCGAGTCCGAAGGCATAGTGCCGCCCGAAGCCCTGCCGGAAAAGGCACCACCACCGCCCAGCCAGCAGGAAGTCGAAGCCAAGCGCAAGGCCGAAGCGGCCCGCGCGCAAGCCATCCTCGACGGCAAGCAGCCGCCACCGGCACCGCCACGCAAGGAAGTCACCCAGTACTACCTGCAGGCCGGCTCCTTCCCCGAGCGTGAAAAAGCCGAAGGCGTACGCGCCCGCCTGCTGCTGACCGGCCAGAACGTCCACATCGAGCCGGGCCAGGTCGCCAACAAAACCTGGCACCGCGTGCTGGTCGGCCCGTTCGCCAGCCGCGAAGAACTCGACAAAGCACAAACCCGCCTGTCACAAAACGGCTTCAACAACCTGCTGCTGCAACAACGCAAGGCGCGCCTGTAACCCGTTGCTGCCAGACCTGATCCGCCACCTGCCGCTGGATCAGGTCTGCTACACCTCCCGAAAGCGGGCGCAGCAAAACACCAGCCGCCCTTGAACTTGCCCCGCCTCGCCCCCAACTCCAGCCAATACCCTCAAAACAGCTGGAGGCACTCCCTTGACCACAATCGTATCCATCCGCCGCAACGGCAAGGTCGTCATGGGCGGCGATGGCCAGGTATCCCTGGGCAACACCGTCATGAAAGGCAACGCCAAAAAAGTCCG
>CAZVDA010000143.1:0-6322 GCA_964625365.1 uncultured Thiopseudomonas sp.
CTAGATACCTTAGTACCTATAGAGGAAGAGAGAGTGGTCACGTCGTCTGGCTTGTATCCATTCTGCTCACACCACCTCTTAAAAGATTCCTTGTTGAACGGAAACAACTTGCTTATTAAACTTGTAACCGAACAGTATTTTTTATCTTCTTTATTGTAGTACCTCATCTTCCCCCCTATTTAATTAAAATGGTAGGTCGTTCTCTAAGTCTATCTCCTCATCAGGGTCGTTCTTAATCTTACCTACTGTCTTATCCCCTAGTTTTTCTTCCAACTCTGCTATCTTATCCTTTAACTCCTTGTTCTCATCTTTATAGCTTACCTTGGGTAACTCAAAGTTCCACCATTCTCCATTGTGGATTATCTTACCTGTTATCTTAGTACCCTCACCCCAGTCTTCGGCGACACCATCAAAGTCTAGCATTGACAAGCCACCATTAAACTCCATATCATCTATACAGTTTTCATCTACCTCAAGTAGTACTTTCTTATAAGGGTTGCCATTCTTCGTTACCAACGGCGACCCATCCTTTTTAGTGTCGTACGTACGAATACTCTCTACCTTAACATCTTTAATATTGTATTCCATTATCTTTTAATAAGTCTCTTAATTTATATACTTCTTCTGAGGCTTTCTTTAACTTGTCCTCATATTCCTTAGCCAGCTTTATCTGTAGCTCACTAAGTACCTCTGACTGCCCATTGTTTATCTCTGCTTGTAACTTATCAAAGTAGTCCTTCACTATGGACTTCATTTGTTTAGTCAAGCTCTCCTTAACGGACACCCAGTCTTCGTTCTCTACTTCATACTCTAAGGTTATTCCCACCTCTTCATTTGAGTACTTGACACCCTCTATTGGTGCTTTGATTACAAAGGTTGGTATTACTTTCATAATAACTCCTTAACAATTTATATAACCCCCATATCCTCGGCACACACAGGACACAGTCCGTGTATTAACAACACTTCTGGTATGTCAGTAGCACACCGACTACACCTACCCATATCCTCTTCTGGCACTTCCTCGTAGCCACAGTTGTCACAGATGAGGAAGTCACTTGAGTTTCGATAGACTAGGTCAGAGCCACACTCTGGACATAGGTCTTCGAAGTCATCAAGTTCGTACCAAGAACCGTCTCCAGCACGGACACCGTTCTCATCGTACCCACTTGGTATGTTATCCATAATATTAAAATTATAATTTATATACTGGGGTGGTATTAAGACCCCACCCCATAGGTCTTGCTGTACTGAGCCTGCGACTAGGCTAGAAGTTTATAGACGTTTCGGTCTTAAACTCAAAGTCATAATTTAATTCCTTTAACTCTCTGTGTTTCCATACATAATGTCGTGGTTCAGTTTCGTCTGGTATAGTAACGTGTCTAGTTTCTCTTGTTCTAAGTAACCAATCGAAGTACTCGGCGTACCTCTCTGCTGTATATCCCTCTAATCGTGGCGAAGTATTAACCTCACACACTACTGCTATTGGCAGTCTAGAGTTCAATGGGTCAGCCATTATATCTACAGCACCGAAGTCCATACCCAGTACCTCGATTGTCTTTACAGCAAGGCTCACAATATCCTTTCTGTATTGTTTCCAAGGCACTACCTCAAACGTATAGCCATTGTCATGACTCCAGTTCTCTCCGTTTGTATCAGAAGTTTGGACTTTCTGTTGGACTATGAGAACCTTGCCGTGAGCAACATGTACTCTATACTCGGTAGTCTTTGGATAGAACTTTGAGTAGTAAGGGTTCTCCATACTGGTAACCTTATCCCTATTCCTCAGTAGTTCTGTTAGATTATTAAAGAGCAAGAAGTCCTTACCTTTCTGGTGAAAGGCAGGTCTTACCACAATGGGAAAGTCAGTAGCACAAATAGTACCGACTGGCTCTGGGGTGGGTATTCCCCTTTCATATAGGTATTCCCTACACCTTTTCTTATTACTCACAAGTCTTATCTTGTCAGCCCTATTGTAGATTATATCTGGGTTGGTATCTGTACTGGCAGTACAACCCCACCTAATTATAACTCTACTATCAGGGTCTGGTTCATTGTTAAACCTATGCCTACTTAATCTATACCAAGCAGGACTTAACACCTCACTCATATATTGTATCACTTCTTCTATTGTATTTCTACTTGTAGTCTTTGTTATTATTGTATTCATATTATTCCTCTACTAAACTTACGAAGTATCCATAATCTCTCTCTGATATAGGTGGCATGGTATTATTCATACCCCAGTTTCTTATAGTCTTCTGTTCATTTGCCATTGCGAGAGCCTTCTGTTCGAACACTCTCTCTTTATCTATTTTAATCTTTGGTACTGTTATAGTCCTCTTTACTTTCTTACCCTCTATTATCAGAGCATCTCTATCTAAATAGTTAGCGAAGTCTATAAAGGCTTTCGCTTTCTCCTTTAGTTTAGACTTACTCACCCTCTCATTAAGTAGCTGGTATAGTTCGCTGTCCTCATCTAAGAGTTTCTCTCCTACCTTTATTATATCAGCCTGCTTATGCTTTAACATATACTCTATCAGTCTAGTTCTGAATAGCAACTGGTCTTTACTCTTAACTGCTGGGAATATTCTAAACTCTAGTGTATTCCTAGTTATATTCAACGCCTGTCTATGCCCACTATCTATGTAACTATCTTTCTCTTTAGCCTCACAGTATTCGTTCATTGCCCTCTCTGGATACAGTCCATATAACAATGGCAAGTATCCTCTTATATCTAGTAGTATTTCGTGGGGTGTCCTCTTTGTATCCGATATATGTATATGACCACCACACCTTTCACTTATCTGAGCCCCTAAGAGCGATTCTAAGGGTGTTAAAGTCTCTTCTAGTACTTCTATATCCAATGGTAACACAGGACTTATTAACTCAAACCCTGTTTCATCTAACGAACCATCTCTTTCTGCTACCCACCCTGTATTCTTAATCAATGTCTTATTAACTAACTTTCTTCTTGCTGTCATATCCTCCTTCTCTACCTCATACCCTATCTTAAACCTGCTACCATTACTAAAGTCCTGCCTACCTAGGCTGGTGTGGTAGTCCAGTAGTCCTCTAATGTCAGAACACCTGTAACATATGAGGTGTTCATCTTCCCCTAGTGTAGAACCACAACCCCTACACCTAGGCTTACTGTTACACACATTACATATATTCCTACCACCTATGTTTGTTATGTCATCTATAAGTGTTAGCTCTCCACAGTTAGAACACTCAAGATACTTGTGCCTACACAAAGGACACACGGACTTACTACCTATCATTATCTCATTACAACCTCTACACTTGTGCTCATTGAGGTTGCCACCTAGTATATCTTTAAGTATATCATGCACTTTCTTATCTATTGATACTGTCTTATTAAAGTACATTGAATACACCCACGCATAGTGGTCTTCAAACCTATTGGTCATTGACTTACCCTCATCAAGTAATGCTGGTATCATCAAGATATCTCCCTGAGATGAGGTATATTCTATATCATTTACAACTGCTTTCATATAGTGATATATGCAGTCCTCCTCAAAGTCATCACTCTCTGTTAGCAGTCTTATCCTATCATCATACTCATCAAGCCTTTCCTGTATCCTCTGCTCTGCTAGTTCTACTGGGTTGCTACCCTGTATAAAGAACCCTGAGGTACAACCATAGTATGAGAGTTTAGGATTACCCCCTATAGTTAGCAACTCTGTATCTAACTCTGGTATCCTACTAACTAGGCTACTATCTCCTAGTTGCTCGTGCTCTACCTTGTCTTTGTACATATCGTTGAACCTCTTACTCAGCTCAGTTGCTGTTATCTCACACTCTCTGTACTGGTCTGTCCTTAGTATGTCCTCTACAATAGGTCTTACTATTGCGTCGTGATATCTAGTAAGGAGTTGTTCTCCAATACTATTCTTATATTCCTCACTTAGTATTTCATTTCCCATACCTTTAAGATTATAATTTATATATTAACTTGGCAGATAGGCACTCAGTATATCACTGAACCTTTCCCACCTACCACTATGTAAGTCTATCGGTTTGCCCTCTGCTATCAGGTCATTAGCTATCTCTAGTTCTGCTAGGCAGTTATAACATAATGGGAAACCCCACTCTTGTATGCCTACTTCTTCTTCTTCCTTAGCTATCTCACACCCACACCCCTCACAGTACAGGTCTTTGTTCTTGTCATATAATTCCTCATAGTCTGAGTAATCAGTCCAAGGATATTCTTCGTTATCTTCCCAATCCCCATCATAATAATAAGGATATCTCTGCTTATAGGTTGTAGTCTTAACTAATGTCCTATCTTCCTTGTACTCTATCTTTCTAGCTTGTTCAACCACTTTTCCTTCCATATCTAACACTATCAATGTATCATTTGTGAATTCGAATGGTTCTTCCTCTGCGTTGTAGTGTCCAGCTACAAACTCAAGGACATCTAGCATTGAACTGAACATTGTAATACCTTTCTCTTTAAGTGTTAAACAATACAACGGATTATCGTGTCTGCTTACATATATTCTGCCCTTGCTCTTATCCCACACTATAAAGTTAGCACTACCACTAATCTCTTTCAGCATATCCCAGTCCTCGTTCTCCACTATTGGTATCAGCACCTCGCTATCCACCTCATACTCATAATCTAATTTCTTAGCTATCTCTTTGTGGTTACTTATCACTCCGTTATGTACCAAGAACATATCCTTTCTGTTAAGAGGGTGGGCGTTGCGTTCATTTATCTCTCCAGTTGTAGCTAGTCTAGTATGACCAAGCCACAAATCCCCCTCAACTTGTCTGAACTTCTTTCTCTTTAAGAACTGGCTTGCTGGTATCGTGTCCTTGAACAGAGAGTAGTCTGTAGTATCCTTATCAACTACTAGCACACCTGTACTATCCTTACCTCTACTTTCGTTCGCTAATACTAAGGACTTGAATATCATCTTAGCAACTTCTCTATTTTCTTCTTTTACATTAAGTAATCCTGCTATTCCACACATATTTAGTTTGTCCTCTGTTTAATTTAATTCTATATTCTCTGGTCTAATCTCTAGCATAATATCATCTATATCTCTAGCGTATCTTACTAGGTTAGAGTAGAACTCTTTGTATGTTATATGGTATCTATCTAGGTGTAGCTTTATAACTTTCCTCAACCTATCATTATCACTCAGCTCTTGTAATCCTTGTTCAACCGTTCTAGCTTTATGGGATAGCATATACTTGAGCAACCTAAACCTATTCATCAAATCCTCTTTCTCTTGAGGTGCATCAAATATTCTGAACTCCAATCCATCACCTTTGTAGTTTCCTCTCTTGCTTAGAGCATACCTACCAGCCTGTTTGTATATATTCTTATGCTTTGGCTCGCAGTAATGGTTGGTTGTTCTATGGGGAAACAATGCGTATATCATTGGTAAATACCCAGCCATATCATCTATCAGTTCATCAGGTGTCCTTTCCTTATCCGATATAGTCATATGACCACCACAGTTATCTGAATAGCTCGTGTTTATCAGTTGGTTTAACAATCCCTTGCTAAACAAGTCATCTAAGTACCCTATCTTCAAGGGGTATATTGGACTAACTGCTTCAAATCCCCAAGCATAATCTAGTGATGCGTCTTCTTCCATGACCCAGCCAGTTTCATCTAACAAATCGTTCTTATCAACCTCATCTTTGAAATACTCATCTTCCCTTTCTAGCTCAACCCCTACTCTATATCTGTAGTTATCTGAGAGGTTATCCCTACCCTTTCCACTATGGTAGTTGAAAGTCTTATTATTACAGTTACAATTCTCATAACAATCCTCACAATAAAGGCAATCATCATCTTCGCTGTAATGTAAATCGTCTATATGAGCAGTCCAGCCACAATCAGAGCACTCACTGTACCAATCACAATAGCAATTTTCACATACATACCCGTCTATGCTGTCCACATAGTAGCTACAATCACTTGAGTCGTACTCATCACAATGTTCGCATAGTATGTAATGCCTTTCTAAACAAGTTTGACATACATAACAGTTTTCACTATCGACCCATATCATGTCATCTAACAGGTGGTATTCTCCACATTGGTTGCAAGACCCCACGCAGTCATTACAATATAACTCACCATCAATTTCAATCGTGTATTCATCTTGTAAAGCAAATCCACAATTAGCACATACTTTGTTATTCATATTATTAGAAAATTAACTTAGTCGCTTTAGCACTCAGTACAGCTCGTGTATTCTTCTTTCTACTTTTATCTCCTCCATATTACTTATTGTCTTTTAATTTAGATAACTGTTTAATATACTCAACTTGT
>CAZVDA010000144.1:0-6198 GCA_964625365.1 uncultured Thiopseudomonas sp.
ACAATGGCGATGGACTTGACGAACTTGGCCACTTTCCAGGCAAAGATCAGGTCATGGATTTCCGCTTCGGTCGGGGCACGCTGGGTGACCACTTTCAGGTCGTCCGCAGTGATCATGCCGATATCACGGCTTTGCACCAACAGGCCGCCGTTGACGCGCTTGAAGTCCCAGTCGGCACTGCGCTGCGCATCCCACTGGCCGCACTCGAGCAGGCGCACGTTGGCTTTGGCGCTGACCACTTCACGGGCTGCAGCCGAAATGCTCGGGGCAATGATCACCTCGACAAACTGGCGCTCGACAATGGCCCGGGCGGTTTCACCGTCCAGTTCACGGTTGAAGGCGATGATGCCGCCAAAGGCGGATTCGCTGTCGGTGGCGTAGGCCAGGTCGTAGGCCTTGCGGATGCCGCCTTCGTCTTCGTGCACCACAGCCACGCCACAAGGGTTGGCATGCTTGACGATAACGCAGGCCGGCTTGACGAAGCCTTTCACGCACTCCAGTGCGGCATCGGTGTCGGCGACGTTGTTGAACGACAGCTCCTTGCCCTGGATCTGTACGGCAGTGGCGACGCTGGCCTCGGCCGGGTCGGCTTCGACGTAGAAGGCCGCGTTCTGGTGCGGGTTCTCGCCGTAACGCATGTCCTGTGCCTTGATGAACTGGCTGTTGAAGGTCTGCGGGAACAGGCTACGGCCTTCGGTGGACAGGGTTTCGGCCTGTGCATCGATGGTGCCCAGGTAGTTGGCGATCATGCCGTCGTAGGCAGCGGTATGCTCAAAGGCCTTCAGGGCCAGAGCGAAGCGCTGGGCGTAGCTCAGGCCACCTTCTTTCAGCGAGGCAATGATGCCCTCGTAGTCGGCAGTGTTGACTACGATGGCGACATCTTTGTGGTTTTTCGCAGCGCTGCGCACCATGGTCGGTCCGCCGATGTCGATGTTCTCGATGGCATCGGGCAATGTGCAGCCTTCTTTGGCCACAGTGGCGGCAAAGGGGTACAGGTTGACTGCGACCAGGTCGATCGGCTTGATGCCGTGCTCTTCCATCACTGCACCGTCAATATCACGACGACCGAGAATGCCGCCGTGAATCTTCGGGTGCAGGGTCTTGACCCGGCCGTCCATCATTTCGGCAAAGCCGGTGTAATCGGCTACTTCCACTGCGGGAATGCCGTTGTCGCACAGCAACTTGAAGGTACCGCCGGTGGACAGGATCTCGACATTCAGGTCGTGCAGGGCGCGGGCAAATTCCACCACGCCGGTTTTGTCGGAAACACTAATTAGTGCACGGCGCACCGGGGTCTTGGCAGTTTGGTCAGTCATCGGGTTTTCCAGGTTTAGTTACAAAAGGTTGTGCTCTTTGAGTTTCTTGCGCAGGGTACCGCGGTTCAGGCCGAGGATCTCCGCCGCCTTGCTCTGGTTGCCGCCGGTATGCTGCAACACGGTAGCCAGCAGGGGAGCTTCCACTTCATTCAGGACCAACTGGTAAACGTTGGTCACTTCCGTGCCGTCCAGGTGCGTGAAATAGTTGTGCAGGGTCATTTCCACACAGGCACGCAGGCTCATCGGCTGGCCGGTTGCCGTCCCCGTCAGGCGGGATGAATCTAGGCTCACTGTTCTTGTATCCATAGTTTACTAGTGGTGTTCAGGCTGCATGTTGAATGCCTAGCGCACTCAGGTGCTCAAACAGCATGTCGATTGCCTGCAACTGCTGCTGCGGGTTGTCGAGGCTGTTGAACCTGCTGCGAAATTCACGGGAGTCAGGTAACCATTGCAGGTACCAGGCCAGGTGTTTGCGGGCTATGCGCACCCCCATCACCGGACCGTAGAAATCATGCATTCTACCAAGATGCAGCCTCAGGGTCTCTCGCAATTCGCTCAGTGGCAAGGGTGGGAGCAATTGGCCGGTCTCAAGGTAGTGCAGTATCTGCCGGAAAATCCAGGGTCGACCCTGTGCGCCACGACCGATCAGCAGGCCGTCGGCCCCGGTATGCTCGAGCACCAGGCGGGCTTTTTGTGGCGAGTTGATGTCACCATTGGCCAGTACCGGAATGCTGATGGACTGCTTTACAGCGGCAATGGTTTCGTACTCCGCTTCGCCCTTGAAACGGTCGGCGCGGGTGCGGCCGTGAATCGCCAGTGCCTGGATGCCTTCCTGTTCGGCGATGCGGGCAATCTGCAGCGCGTTGCGATTATCAGTGTCCCAGCCTGTGCGGATTTTAAGTGTCACCGGCACGCTCACGGCGGCAACAACGGCACGCAGGATGTCGGCCACCAGCAGTTCATCGCGCAGCAGGGCAGAGCCGGCCGCCTTGTTGCAGACTTTCTTCGCCGGACAGCCCATGTTGATGTCGATCAGCTGTGCTCCCATGGCCACGCAGCCACGGGCGGCTGCAGCCATTTGTTCCGGTTCGGAGCCGGCAATCTGGATGGCACGCGGCTCCAGGTCGTCAGTATCGACCAGGCGCAGACTGGATTTGCGGCTGTGCCATAGACTGATGTCGCTGGTAACCATTTCGGCAACCGCCATGCCAGCCCCGTATTGGCGACACAGCTCGCGGAATGGACGATCGCTGATGCCGGCCATCGGAGCCAGAATCAGGTTGTTGGCCAGTTTGATGTTGCCGATACGCAACCCCGGCACGCCGGGCAGCCCGGTGTTTGCTGGTTGTACTGTCAACTGTTGATACCGAAGTCGTAGTCCAGGGTCCCGCTCGGTGCCTGGACGTAATAGCCCTGGATATGATTGACACCGGCCTGCCAGAGGGCCGAGAGCGTGCTAGCACTTTCAACACAGGGCACAACGGTTTTCTTTCCCTGGCTGTGCAATGAGCAGAGCATTTCTTTCAGGGCATCCTGGCTGGCCTGTTCCGCTAGTGCACTGACCAGGGAACAGTCGATTTTTACGTAGTCGACGTCCAGGTGGTTGAGTGTGTTGAACGGATTCGGCGAGCAGCCGAACTGGCCCAGGGCGATCTGGCAGTTCAGCTCACGAAGGTCCTTGACCAGCTCGCGGGCCTGCTTCAAGTGAGTGATGGCATCGACTTCGCGGATCTGCAAAATCAGCGAGTCCGCCGGCAGCCGTGCAGCTTTCAGCGCCATGGCCAGCCAGGCCCCCAGCGACCTGTCCTGCAGGCTGGCACTGGAAAGGTGAACAAACAGATTGGTGCTGTAGCCCTGGGCGCGGTGTGTGGCCAGCTGCTTGATGGCGTTGAGCAGCACCCAGCGGTCGACTTTCAGCGCAAGGCCGGCACTGATGGCGGCATTGAAAAAGTCGCAAGGAACCACTTCTTCGCCCTGGGGTGTAATCAGACGCAACAGGACCTCGTAGAGTTCGTCATGATCACCGCGCAGGCTGATGACAGGTTGAAACAGCAGTCGGAAATTATTGGTCTCAAGGGCGTGCTGAATCATGGCAATGGTGTTGCCACGGCTGGCCGAGGCGGCCAGCTCGTCTGCCGGATTGTAAATGTGCAGATGATTGCCAGCGCTATTCTCTTCGCAGGCACGTCGTGCCCGCTCCAGCACTTCGACCGGTTTGCCGCTCTTCTCGCTGACAGGCGCCACACCGATGGACAGCGTGGTCTGGGCTGTGCGCCCGTCAATGGCGTAAAGCTTGTTGGCCATCAGTTGCAGCAGGCTGGCCAGTTGTGGCTGGTGCTGCTCCGGTGTGGCATCCGGGAGCAGGGCACAAAATACATTGTCGGCCAGGCGTGCCAGCTGGTTTTTCTTGTCGAGCCTCTGGCGCAGGGTTTGTGCCAGATCGGCCAGCAAGTGGTCGATGCCGGTAATGCCCAGCTCGCTGATCAACCTGTTGTAGCCATCGATCTTGATA
Organism: uncultured Thiopseudomonas sp.; assembly: GCA_964625365.1. Classification (GTDB taxonomy): domain Bacteria; phylum Pseudomonadota; class Gammaproteobacteria; order Pseudomonadales; family Pseudomonadaceae; genus Thiopseudomonas. Next base: position 3,829 of record CAZVDA010000144.1, read on the forward strand.
TAGGCAAGGCTGGCATTTTCTTCCTGTTTGGCTGCCCGCTCGCCAGCACTGTTGAGCAGATCAAGAAAACGTTGGCGGTTATACAGGCCGGTGATCGGGTCCTGGTTGCTGATGGCCTTGAGTTTCTGCTCAAGTTCCATGTTGTCGTTGCTGGTACGAATGACTGCCTGCACACAGGGCTCGCCATCATAGGCTGCCGGCGAAAAGTTGATTCTTGCTTCAAATTTCTCGCCGCTGGTATTGATGCTGTTGCACTGGAAGTCGGCAGAGCCGGTTCCACTGCGGTAGTTGCGCAGGAATTCCTTGAAGCTGGTCTGGTCTTCGCTGGCGATCAGGTCGATCACTGTGGTGCTCTCCAGATCGTCGACCGAATCGTAGCCAAACAGCCTGAGATAGGCACGGTTGGCGTAGATATGCATGCCATCGTGAATGTAGGCAATGGCATCGATGGAGCTGTCAAGCAGCAGCTGGCAACGTTTCTCCGCCTCATGCAGCGCCGCTTCGGCACTGCGGCGGGCACGGCGCTCATTCAGGCTGTTGAGTTCGCGTCGTACAACCAGCATCAGGAGCTCATCCTCGTCCCTGGGTATGGCAGCCTGTGCGCCCAGCTGTATGGCCTCGACGATAAGCTCCGGGCTGAGCTCTTCGATAATCTGGATAAAGGACAGGTCGTGCTCGGCCTTTTGCAAGATCTCCAGGGCGGTCGCCATGGGCAGCTGCTTGCACTCGAATGAAGCGATACAGAGGTCCCACGAACTGGTCAGAGCCTCTGACAGTGTTTCAGCTGTATCTGCACGGCCAACGCGTGTCGTCAGTCCGGAGTTGCGAAACAGGCTAACTATGCGCTCCGCTTCGTTTTGTGAGTCTTCGAGGATCAGCAGCCGTATCGCTTTGCGTTGTATAGCCATAAGTACCGTATACGCACAGACGCCCGGATGGCGTAGCCGGCAACACTCTTCTCAGTCATTGCCGTCTGCGTGTTGTTTATAGGGGTGTCTGCCCGGGTTGATTGGATTACAGGAGATCCCACAGAGAGGTGAAATCTTCATTTTCATTTACTTTATCACGATCTGTGGCGGAGTGTGATTTGCCTCCGGCAGCTCCCGAAGGTGTGCTGTTTTTCTTCAGTGCATACTCGAACAGGTTGTAACTGGCTGTTTGCTGCACCAGCCGTCCAAGGATGGCGCGACTTTCCTTGCCATTGATGTTCAGGGTAATGGTACAGCCTTCATGAAAAGGTATTTTTGCCGTGATGATTTGCGCTGGACGGGCAATGGTGCTGTCTTCCGGTATGCGCAGGGCCCGCAGGTAGTTGCTGGCCGCTTTGCCGGAGCGTAGCAGCCGCGCTCCGCAGGACTCGGCATGGTGCGCGAGTATTTCCGTGCCGATGCGTGCAGCGGATTTGTTGCCCTGGCGTATCCAGCGGATGGTGGAAATCACCCAGCTTTCCGAGCCGCTTTTGCGCAGCGCAAGAATGTCGCCAGTTTGCAGGTTTGCAGGTGCGCCAGATTCCCATTCCAGGCAGTAACCGCCCGGGCTCTGGTTGACGATTTTGGCCGCCAGCAAGGGATAGAGCGTTGTGTAGTCCGGCTCTTGGTTATTTCCATTACCCAGAGGCAGTGAATATTCGATACTGCTGGTGGTCATCACGCCCTCATGGAAGGCGTCAATTGCCATTGACCAGATATCAGTGGGTGCATCCATGCTGGAAGTGGCTGGTTCACTGGTTGTTTCCGGTTCGGACTCTTCCTGCAAAGAGGCTTCAAAGGATTGTTCGCCAGCCAGGTGATAGTGTACCGAGCTCATGCCCAGGCAGGCTTCCAGGTCGCCGTCTGCTGCATTGCGTGGAAAACCCCGCTTGGCAATATCGCCCCAGGCACTGGCCAGCTGTTTCAGCAAGGCTGTCGGCACCTGCTCGTCAATCAGGCTGCTGCCGGGCTCACCCCGCTCACGGGCCTTGAGTTCGGTATCTATGGTCGCGGCCAGTTTACTGGTGTTCAGGCCGAGAACATGGCGACGTCCGGCCAGATTCAACAGGGCTTTGTAGCGTGGCGGAGTATCAGTGGCCAGGGCAACGGCAAACAGCGAGCCTTCAAGATCCACTGCCTGCAGTCCGGCCTGGTCAGACCAGCACGGCAGTGCCTGGACCAGAAACTGGATGTCACTTTGGCGCATCTGGTTGGCACGTGCAGAACCCAGCAGCAGGGTGCAGCAGTAGGCCTGCTCCAGTGATTGTGAGGGCTGGCTGCCGAGCAGCGGGTCCTTTACATCCTGATCTTGCAGCTTGTGAAGAGCAGCCAGACGGTACATCCGGTGGGTTTCAAACCACAACCCGGCTGGAACACCACGATAGGTCAGGTAGGCGTGAAC
>CAZVDA010000145.1:0-6109 GCA_964625365.1 uncultured Thiopseudomonas sp.
GCCCTGGCCGGCAAACTCCAGCGCCGAGTAGCTGGCAATCCACCAGTTGTACAGATTGCCCAGAGCGGGAGCGGGGCGGGCTGCTTCCAGTTCGGGTTGCTGTGGGTCGGGAGCCTGGATGTTTTCCAGCTGTGGATCGATCTGGGGTTCGGTGCCGCAGTGCCTGGCCAGTTGCTCAATGGCATCACGCACCTCTTCGGTATTGTTGAACACCTTGCCGGCATTAAGGATGTGGCCCAGCGCCGACTCGTGCAGCTGGGGTGTCTTGCTTCTGCCCCTGAGCAGCGGACCAGTTCCCATAAAGAGTGCATAACTGGCACGAGTCATGGCCACATAGATCAGGCGCAGGTCTTCCTTGATGCGTTCGCGGTTGGCTTCGTCCCAGCCTTCGGCAAAGACATCCTTGCCGGCCACTTCAATGTAGTGCTTGCCGTTGATGCGCCAGGCTACCTGTTTTTTACGACCATCGATTGGTTTCCAGCTACCAATACTGGGCAAAACCACCACGGGAAACTCCAGCCCCTTGGACTTGTGGATGGTGAGAATGCGGATGCGCTGGGCATCGCTTTCCAGCCGTAACAGGTATTCGTCATTGCTGTTGTCCAGATGCTCGGCCAGATGGCGGATCAATGCCTGTTCGCCATCCAGCTTGGCGGAAGCCTCCTGCAGCCATTCGGCCAGATGCAGCAGGTTGGTCAGGCTGCGTTCGTTACGGCTTTGTACCAGACGTTGCGGTAGCTGAAAACGCTCCATCAGGCGGCGCAGCATCACCATCACGCCCTGCCTGCGCCAGATGTCATGCAGGGTGGAGAAGTCGAGCATGATGCGTTCCCATTCCAATTCGTCACTCATCCAGTCTGCCAGCTCGTGTAGCGGAATCTGCATGGATACGCTGCCGACAGCGGTTTTCACCAGACTCTCGTCGGTGGGTGCGGCGCAGGCGTGCAGCCAGTGCAGGCAGTCTCTGGCTTCCTGGCTGGCAAACAGCGATTCGCGGTCAGACAGGTAAACCGAGCGGATGTTATGACGTACCAAGGCGTTGGTGACGGCTTTGGCTTCATTTTTGTCGCGCACAATGATGGCAATATCCGCCGGTTGCAGCGGCTGCTCGACCCCGGTTTGACCAAAGCCGGCCTTGCCCTTGGCCGAGTCTGTCAGCCAGCGGGCAATCTGGCTGGCACTTTGCCGGGCGGCACGCTCGATGTAGTCGTTCAGGCTTATACCCTGTACGTCTTCTTCTGCTTCCGGATCAGGCTCGAAGTGCCATAGCGTTAGGGAGCGGGCAGGGTTGCCGCCCAGAAACAATTGGTCCTTGCGGCCATTGGCATCCACTTCGACATAAGGAATGGGTTTTTCATCTCCCTGGCGATACTGAAAAGCGCCTTGATCATGCTGCTCGGCATGCTGGAAAAAGGCGTTGCAGGCAGCAACCACATCAGTGGTGGAGCGATAGTTGGTCTTTAGTGTGTAATGCCGGCCTTTGGTGGCCGTACGCACAGCCAGGTAGCTGTTGATGTCGGCGCCACGGAAAGCATAGATGGACTGCTTGGGGTCACCAATCATGAACAGGCCCAGCTGCGGATGATTGGCTTTTACCTGATAGATACAGTCGAAAATGCGATATTGCAGCGGGTCTGTGTCCTGGAACTCGTCGATCATCGCAACCGGAAAATTCTTGCGGATATTGGCGGCCAGTGCCAATGCATGCTCGCCATTGAGATCCGCGTCCAGTGCTTTTTCCAGTTCGCTGATCAGGTCGTCCTGCGTCATGCAGGACTGGCGGTTTTTACGTAACTGATATTCGCGGGCAATCCAGCTGGCCGCCTGACTGAGGAGTGCCGGCAACAGATCGCTTTGCTGATTTTTTATCCTGTTGTTTATTTCGTTGTACTGACGGGTTAGCTCAAAAGCGGGCAGCTCCTTGGCTTCCTTGATCTTGGCGGATTTTAAAAAATCAAAGCTGCCAGTGGCAAAACTGCTCAAGTGGTTTGGCAACGTGCCGTCTTCTTGCAACCACTGATGAATCTGTTTCAGCACTTCGGCAAAGCCTTCCGGAGTACGATCAGCAGGCGCAACTGACTTTAAGCCGTCACGCAACTCCAGCAGGTGTGCGCTGATTTCGTCCCAGTTTTCCAGCCAATGATCACGTATGGCCTGTTTGGCTTTTTGCAGCTCCTTGCTGGACTCGTCCAGCTCGGCAAACAGCTCATCCAGCGGCCTGGCGGTAACGGGTTGGCCGCAGTAACTGACGCCCCTGGTGCCGGCACTCAGTAGACCACCCACTTTGCCTAGCAGGTCGGCAGGTGAGCTGAAGACCTTGCTTATCAGCTCAACCCTGTCGGCACTTAACGGATAAAAGTGGCAGCGCCAATAGTCTTCCGCCACTTCGGCAAGCAGTTCGCTGGTATCGGTTTCCAAGCTGCGGTCAAACAGGCCGCGGCTGTCAAACGCATGTTCCACCAGCATGCGATTGCACCAGCTGTGAATGGTGGAAATGCTGGCTTCGTCAATGCTCTCCGAGGCGGTTTGCAAGCGCCAGGCACAGAGTTTCCAGCTGTCCTGTGGGTAGTCGTTGCGCAGGTCAACCAGCACCTGTTCCGCATCCAGGCTTTCATCCAGAAAGTATTCGGCCGCTTCCACCAGCCGGGCACGAATACGGTCACGCAGTTCGCCCGCGGCTAGTTCGGTAAAAGTGACCACCAGAATTTCCCGTGGCAGCAGTGGTCTGACATAACCCTGCTGATTAAGCCCCTGGCCCAGCACCAGCCGCACATAAAGCAGGGCGATGGTGAAAGTTTTGCCGGTGCCGGCACTGGCTTCGATCAGGCGACTGCCATGCAGGGGGAAATCCAGCGGGTTAAGTTGCTGGGCCTGAACGTTGTGCGGGGTGCTCATGACAGCTCCTTCAGCATGGGGCCATAAACGGACTGGGCCAACTGGATAAATTCTTCGCTGGCAAGCAAATCGTCATAGCTGGGCCAGAGTTTGTGCAGGCCATCGGTTTTTTCCATTTCGCCGCCGTAGCGGCCGCCTTCATAGGCTTCTTCGGCATTTTTACCCTCCAGCCAGGCAAAGGCGGTTTCGCAGGGCAAGGGCAGTGGGCGATTCATGCCTTTCTGGTAGATATCCAGCAAATCAAGTAACAGCTGGCGCGCGCTATCGGCTTCCATGGCGCGCAGAGTTACGTTGCCGGTATGGCCGATCAGGCGGGTGCTGACCGGGCCCTGCAACTGGGCAAACAGATGGTAGGGCCACTGACGCACAATGTGGTGGTGGGAGCTGATTTGTTTTTTGTCGCGCAGTTTGTTGGGCAGCACCTGGGCGCGAATGCTGTCCTGTTTAGCGTTCTGTCTGATATCTGCGATGCTGCCCAGCAACTCAAGTGAGCTGGAAGACAGTGGCTCGGTAATTTCCTGTACGTCGGGATAATCGACAAGAACTTGCTGCAAGTCGAGCAAGGGTTGTTCCAGCTCTTCAAGCAGACTGTTTTTATAGGCGCGGTCGAAAGGTGCAGCCGGCAGCTCGCCCGCACGCTGCATGCGATCCAGTTCGCTCTGCAGCAATGCCTGTACGCTCTGTTGGGGGCTTTGCTTGAGGCGTGCCTGCACTTTGTCCAGTAACGTATCTCTGTGCTGCCATTGTTCCAGTTGGTTGGCGGCAAACAGCTCGGTATCCTGGCTTTGCAGGTCTTCAGTGTAAAAGTTGATAGCCAGTCGACGGCGGAAGAAGTGTCTTACCGGATTGCGTAAAAAATCGGACAGATCGGCCAGGCTGATGGGTGCTTCGGCTTGCCAGGGTTCCAGCATATCCAGGTCATGCTTCAGCGAGATGCCGTGCTGATTCTGGTGCAGTTGCAGCCATTCGCCGTGGTAGGTAAACAGGCGCGGATCGCGGCACTTTTCAAAGTAGCTGCGGCTAAAGGCTTGCAGCGGATGCAGACAGGTCAGGGCATCCAGCAAACTGTCATCGCGGGGGGCGTCGGTATCTGCTCCGGTCAGCGTCCAACCGGCACGGATATGGTCGCGTAGCTGGTTGACCAGCACCGAGGCGGGCTTTTCGCTGTTGTCGCGAATGTCACGGCCCACCCAGCTGATCACCAGGCGATCACGGGCCGAGAGCAAAGCCTCCAGAAACAGGTAGCGGTCATCCTCGCGGCGTGAACGGTCGCCGGGGCGATAGTCATGCACCATCAGGTCGAAGTCGGAGTTCTGACTGCGGCGCGGATAGTCACGGTCGTTCATACCCAGCAGCCACAGTTGCTTGAAAGGAATGGCCCGCATGGGCATCAGGGTGGCAAAGTTGATCGAACCGCCAAGAAACTTTTGCGACAGGCTGGTCTCGTCCAGGCCAGCCAGCAATTCTTCGCGCACTACGTCCAGCGGCAGGCGGTGCTGTTCCAGACCAGCGCTTTGCCACAGTTCCTGCAGCAGCTCCAGTTGTTGCTGCAAGCGGTCGATGGCCCATTGGTCTTCCTGGCTGCTTTCCACAAAGAACAGGCCCAGCAGCTGCTCGATGCACAGCAGCCAGCCTTCGGCGTCGTATTCCTGTGTAAGTAGCAGGCGGGCCTGATCAAGATTTTCCAGCAGACGCATCAGCGGACCGACCAAGGCAGCTTCCAGCCCGGCCACCTCGTCATAACCTTCAATATCGTGCCAGCAGCTGTCGTCACCGGCGGCGTAGCCCAGCAGCATGCGGCGCAAGCCAAAGCTCCAGGAGTTTTGGTCAATTTCTGGCAAACCCAGTGCACCGCGCTGCTTGGCATCCAGCCCCCAGCGGATGTTGGCACCTTCAATCCAGCGCCGCAGGGCGGGCAGGTCGGCTTCGTCCAGGCCAAAGCGGGCGCGGATGGCCGGCGTGTCCAGCAGATCGGACAGCTGGCTGTGAGTAAAGCGTAGCTCCGGCAACTTGAGCAGGGTTTCCAGCGCAATCAGCAAGGTATTCTGGCGACGCTGGCTCTGGTCGGAAATATGATAGGGCAGCTGGCGCGCATCGCGCGGCTCACCGGGCCTTGTGGCATAGCTGCCAAAAACCGCATGGATATGCGGTGCATAGAGGTTGATGTCCGGCACCATGACCAGAATGTCGCGCGGGTTGAGGGTTTCGCCACGCTGTTTGGCCTGCTCGAAACTGTCGAGCAACTGGTCATGCAGGATTTCCACTTCACGCTGTGGGCTGTGGGCAACCAGAAACTGCAGGCTGTGGTCTGTCTCCGGATCGATCTGGCTGACCAGACTTTTACGCTCTTCCAGGCTACGCAGGTCAAGAATGTCGGACTGGATTTGCTGCAGCAGTCCGTTACCGGCCGGTTCGTCATACAAGTCGACGCTATGTCGGTTGAATAACTGGCGATAGCTGTCCGGCTCATCGTGCTCATCCAGCAGATGCAAAAAGTCCCGCCCCTGTTTGCCCCAGGATGCCAGCAGCGGATGTCCGTGAGCGTGCAGGTCTTCGGGGTTGAGGTCTGTGGGTATTTTGCGTTCGGCAATACGGCGGTATTCCCGCTGCAATAGCTGTTTGCCTTCCACCAGATCCCCCCAGTAGTGCCGGCAGGGGTTGGTGGCAAAAATCATTACCTGGGTAAAGGGCGACAGAGCCTCCAGCAATTCCAGGGTCTGCCGTGGCAGCGAAGAAATGCTGAATACAATAACTCGACGGGGCAGGCCTTCGGGACGGTTGTCCAGGTCAAACTTGCGGCATTCCTGCACAAAGGCGGTATGAATTTGTGAGCGGCTGGCGCTGCCCAGGTCATGGGCCGGTTTGTCCTTGCCAATGTCCTGCACCAGGGTGCGCCACAGCAGGGGCTGCCATAGCTGCTCGTCAGCCAAAGGCGCGGGGCCGCCCTGAAGCTGGGGCAGCATGTTCCGGCCCTTTTCCCAGGCTTCGAGCCAGTCAGCCCGGTACATCTGGTACTGGTCGTAGAGGTCGGCCAGCCGCATGGCCAGCTGGTAACAGCGGCGCGGGTCATCTTTATCAGCCTGTAAAAAGCCTTCCAGTGGCGAGAGCAATTTTGTCTGCTCGTCCAGTTGTTCACGCAAGGCAGGCCAGTCGCTAAATAACCGATACAGGCGCCAGGCCATGGGCACCTTGTCATAGGGCGAACTGGTGGGCA
>CAZVDA010000146.1:0-6100 GCA_964625365.1 uncultured Thiopseudomonas sp.
GCAGGCAGCAGCAATGAACAGCACCGGAAATTCGTCAATCGCCAGCGGTACCAGCTCTTCGGGAATTTCGATGCCCTTGAGCGGAGCACTGCGCACGCGCAGGTCAGCCACTGGCTCGCCACCGACCACGCGCACCCGCTCGATGCTGATATCGGCACCCATCAGTTTAAGAATGTCGATCACGCCGGTACGGGTCGGGTTGATGCCGACGTGCTCCAGGGTAACGTCGGCATTTTCGGCAATGCTGGCAGCGACCAGGAAAAACGCGGCGGATGAAATGTCGGCCGGTACTTCGATACGGGTAGCCGACAGCTCGTGGCCGCTTTCCAGTTTGACCACGGAGCCGTGCACCTCAACCGGATAACCAAAGCCCTGCAGCATGCGTTCGGAGTGGTCACGGGTCGGAGCCGGTTCGCTAACCGAGGTGCTGCCAGATGCATACAGGCCGGCCAGCAACAGGCAGGATTTGACCTGGGCACTGGCCATCGGCATGTCGTAATGCATGCCGGTCAGCTTGTTGCCGCCGCGAATGGTCAGCGGCGGACGGCCTTCGGGACCGGTTTCAATCACCGCGCCCATCTCGCGCAACGGCTTGGCAACGCGGTTCATCGGGCGTTTGCTTAACGAGGCATCGCCGGTCAGCGTGGTGTCAAAGGCCTGACCGGCCAGAATGCCGGACAACAGGCGCATGGTGGTACCGGAGTTGCCCACATAAATTGGCCCCGGTGGCGGCTGCAGACCATGCAGACCAACGCCATGGATCACCACCCGTCCCTCGACCGGACCTTCGATGACGACGCCCATGTCACGAAATGCCTGGATGGTGGCCAGCGCGTCTTCACCTTCCAGAAAACCGTCCACCTCGGTGGTACCGATGGCCAGAGAGCCCAGCATGATGGTGCGGTGGGAAATCGACTTGTCGCCTGGCACACGAATGGTGCCGTTGGCGCTGCCGCCCGGCTGTGCCACAAAAATCAGTTCTTTATCCATGGTTTGCATATATGCCCGTTGAGCCAAAATCGTACTGAAGTGCTCTCGTGCCACACGGGCACGGGTAAACACCCCCATCAGGTACCGTCCATCGCCCTGCTCTACAGCCTGGCGCAGGCTGGCCAGATCCTCGGTCAGGGCGTCCAGCTGCTGCAATACGGCATCGCGGTTGGACAGAAAAATGTCATGCCACATCTGCGGGTCGCTGGCGGCAATGCGGGTAAAATCGCGAAAGCCGCCTGCCGCGTAGCGAAAAATATCGAGATTCTGGTCGCGGTGCGCCAATGAATCCACCAGACCAAAGGCCAGTAGGTGCGGCAGGTGACTGGTTGCAGCCAGCACCAGATCATGTTGTTGCACGCTCATGTGCTCGACGTCCGCTCCCATCTGCTGCCAGAGCCAGGTAACCCGCGCAACCGCCTGCGGACTACTGCCTGCATGTGGAGTCAGGATGACTTTATGCTGGCGGAACAGGCTGCTATTGGCTGCGGTAACCCCGCTGCGCTCGGAACCGGCAATCGGATGTCCCGGCACCAGCCCGGCTGGCAGTGCACCAAAGGCCCGCAGCGCTGCTTGCTCGAATGCACCCTTTACGCTGCCTACATCCGTGATTACCGCCGAACGGGCTTCCGGCAGACCGGCAAGCTGCTGGAGTATGCCGCCTGCCGCCAGTACCGGTACAGCCAGCAGGATGACATCGGCCCCTGAGCAGCCTTCCGCCAGATTGACGGTGGTGCGGTCGGCTATACCCAGTTCCAGCGCAGCACTGCAGGTACTGGCATCGCTGTCTACGCCCACGACTTCACGGCACAGCTTGAGTTCGCGGGCAGCCTTGGCAAAGGAGGCACCGATCAGGCCCAAGCCAATCACGGTCAGCCGGCCGGTCAAGGGTGCCTCAGCTGGCCGGGTTTGCATCGGTCAGTACCTGGCGCAATACGCCCAGGAAACGTGCGTTTTCTTCGTGGGTGCCGATGGAAATCCGTAAAAACTGCGGCATGCCATAACCGGCCACCGGCCGGACAATCACGCCACGCTCCAGCAGTGCCTGGTTGATGGCGGCGGCATCACGTTTGAAGTTGACGGCAATAAAATTGCCTTTTGACGGAATCCACTCCAGCCCCAGCGCTTCCAGACCGCTTTCCAGCTGGGCCATGCCCTGGTCATTGGCCAGACGGCTGCGGAACAGGTAGTCCTCGTCTTTCAGTGCCGCACAGGCTGCAGCCAGCGCCAGACTGTTGACGTTAAATGGCTGGCGCACACGGTTGAGTACCTCGGCCACCTGGGGCGAGGACAGCGCATAGCCCACGCGCAGCGCAGCCAGACCATAGGCCTTGGAGAAGGTGCGCGATACGATCAGATTCGGGTAACGCGACAGGTATTTCACCCCGTCCGGCAGCTCGGAGCCTGAAGCGTACTCGATATAGGCCTCGTCCAGCACCACCAGCACATGCTCAGGCACTGCAGCAAGAAATTGCTCCAGGGCATTGATATCAAACCAGGTACCGGTTGGGTTGTTGGGGTTGGCAATAAATACCACACGGGTGTTGCCATCAATGGCAGCCAGCATGGCGTCCAGATCATGGCCATGATCGCGGGCCGGTACTTCACGGCACTCGGCCCCTGCTGCCAGGGTGGCAATCGGGTAGACGGCAAAGGCGTACTGGCTGAACACGGCATTGTTGCCCGGTTCCAGCCAGGCTTTGGCGACCAGCTCAAGCACATCGTTGGAGCCGTTGCCCAGGGTAACCTGCGCTGCATCCAGTCCGTAGTGGGCGGCCAGTGCCTGCTTGAGTTCAAAACCGTTACCGTCCGGGTAGCGGGTCAGCTCGGGAAGCGCCTTTTCAATGGCGTCCAGTGCCAGCGGGCTGGGGCCCAGCGGGTTCTCGTTGCTGGCCAGCTTGATGATGTCAGCCGGATTCAGGCCCAGCTCGCGGGCCAGCTCATCAACCGGCTTGCCAGGCACATAGGGCGACAGCTGTTGCACCGGCGTGCGGGCCAGTTGCAGAAAGTCACAGCTCATGCGGATTCCTCCCGTGCTTAAAGTACTGCTTTAGGATAGGAGCCCAACACCTTGACGCCACTGGACTGACTGACGATCTTCTCAAGTACATCCTTAACCAGCGGATCGTTCTGATGGCCAAGGAAGTCGATGAAAAATACGTAAGACCACTTACCGCTACGCGACGGACGGGTTTCGATACGGGTCAGGTCTACGCCGTTATCATGGAACGGAATCAACAGCTCGTGCAGGGCACCGGGCTTGTTGCTGACCGAGACAATGACCGAAGTTTTGTCGTCACCGGACGCCGGTACGTCGCGGTTGCCGATAATCAGGAAGCGGGTGGAGTTGTCGGGACGGTCTTCGATTTTCTCGGCGTGTATGGTCAGGCCGTACAGGCTGGCTGCCATGTCGCCGGCAATCGCGGCGCTGTTCCACTCGCCCTTGACCCGCTTGGCCGCCTCGGCGTTGCTGGATACGGCAACCCGCTCGACATTGGGGTAATGGGCGTCCAGCCACTTGCGGCACTGGGCCAGCGACTGGGCATGGGAGTAAATGCGGCTGATGTTGGCGGTTTTGGTGTTGTCACCCACCAGCAGGTGGTGGTGGATGCGCAGCTCGACTTCGCCACAGATGACAATGTCGTGCTCCAGGAAACTGTCCAGCGTGTGGTTGATGGCGCCTTCGGTAGAGTTTTCCACCGGCACCACGCCATAACTGACCGCACCGGCTACCACTTCGCGGAAAATCTCGTCGATGGCAGCCATGGGCCTGGCCTTGACCGCATGCCCGAAATGCTTGAGTGCGGCGGCATGGGAGAAGGTACCTTCCGGCCCCAGATAGGCCACCTGAAGCGGCTGTTCAAGCGCAAGACAGGCGGACATGATTTCGCGAAACAGACGCGCCATTTCTTCGTTGCCCAGCGGACCGGGGTTCAGCTCCATGATGCGCTTGAGCACCTGGGCTTCGCGCTCGGGGCGGTAAAATACGGCCTGCTCGCCGTCCTTAAGCTCGGCCATTTTGACCTTGCCAACCTCCTGGGCACAGCGTGCACGCTCGCTGATCAGGTCGAGAATCTTGCCGTCCAGGGAATCAATGCGTACCCGCAGCGCCTGCAGTTCCTGTTCGCTCATTAGGCGTGCTCCTTCTCGAATGTTTTCATGTAGTCAATCAGTGCGTCGATGGCTTCCAGCGGCACGGCGTTGTAGATGGAGGCACGCATGCCGCCCACCGAACGGTGTCCTTTCAGGTTGAGCAGGCGGCGCTCTTCGGCACCGGCCAGAAAAGCCTTGTCCAGCGCGGCATCTGCAAGGGTGAACGGCACGTTCATCCATGAGCGGGCGCTCTGGCTGACCGGGTTGTTATACAGGGCGCTATTGTCGATGTATTCATACAGGCGGCGCTGTTTTTCGTGGTTGATTTTCGCCATGGCCTCGATACCGCCCTGAGCCTTCAGCCACTTGAATACCAGACCGGATAGGTACCAGGAGAAGCAGGCCGGGGTGTTGTACATGGAGCCGTTATCGGCCGCCACCTTGTAATCGAGCATGGTCGGGCAACTGCTGCGGGCACGGCCCAGCAGGTCTTCACGCACGATGACCACCACAAGACCACTGGGGCCGATGTTTTTCTGGGCACCGGCATAGATCATGCCGTACTGGCTAACATCGACCGGACGCGACAGAATGTCGGAGGACATGTCGGCAATCAGCGGCACATCACCGCTTTGCGGAATCCAGTCAAACTGCAGGCCACCAATGGTTTCGTTGGTGCAGTAGTGCAGGTAGGCGGCATCCTTGCGGGTTTGCCAGTCGTTTTGGCCGGGAATGGCGAAGTAGTCCTGCGCTTTGGCACTGGCTGCCACATTGATGTTGCCGAAGCGACGGGCTTCTTCAATGGCTTTTTTTGACCAGATACCGGTGTCGATATAGTCGGCAACGCCGCCTTCGGGCAGGAAGTTGAGCGGAATCTGGGCAAACTGCTGGCTGGCACCGCCCTGCACGAACAACACCTTGTAGTTGTCCGGGATCTGCATCAGGTCGCGCAGGTCCTGCTCGGCGGTTTCGGCAATGGCCACATACTCGCTGCTGCGGTGGCTCATTTCCATGACCGACAGGCCGCGTCCCTGCCAGTCCAGCAGTTCGGCTTGTGCCTGTTTCAGTACCTCTTCCGGCAGTGCTGCCGGCCCCGCACAAAAATTGTAGGCTCGTGTGGTCATGGGTGTTTATTCCTGGTTTTCAGTTGTGTCTGTGCTGTTGTCGTTGCCGCTTTCGCTGCTGTCGTTGTTACCGGCAAGCTCAGCGTCAACTTCGAGTTCGTCATCGTCGCTACCGGACGGCTCCTGTACCCGCTCCAGACCGACCAGTTTTTCACCGTTGGTCAGGCGGATCAGGGTAACGCCCTGGGTGTTGCGCGACTGGCTGGAAACCTCATCAACGCGGGTGCGCACCAGCGTGCCCTGATCGGTAATCAGCATGATTTCTTCGCCGTCCTGTACCTGAACTGCACCGACCAGACAGCCGTTGCGCTCGTTCTGGACCTGGGCAATCACGCCCTGGCCACCACGGCCACGCAGCGGGAATTCGTCCAACGCGGTGCGCTTGCCATAGCCGTTTTCGGAGGCGGTGAGGATGTAGGCACCCTGCTCCGGAATCAGCATGGAGATCAGCTGTTGCTCGTCCGGCATGCGCATACCACGCACACCACGGGCGGTACGACCCATCTGGCGTACCTTGCTTTCCTTAAAGCGGATAACTTTGCCGCCATCGGAGAACAGCATGACGTGTTTGGAGCCATCGGTAATGGCGGCGGCAATCAATGTATCGCCTTCTTCCAGACGCAAAGCAATCAGGCCGGAAGAACGCGGACGACTGAACTGGGTCAGCGGAGTTTTCTTCACTGTGCCCTTGGCGGTGGCCATAAAGATGTAGGCACCGTCGGCTTCATCGTATTCCATGCCGTCGTCGCTTTCGTCGCTGTCTACATCCTCGGCAATATCGGCCAGCTCAGGCATGTCGTCATCATTGAGACCCTCCGCCTCGGCCTGGGCATTGAGTGCTTCCAGGTCGATTTCCAGCATCGCGGTGATACGCTCGCCCTCTTCCAGCGGCA
>CAZVDA010000147.1:0-6071 GCA_964625365.1 uncultured Thiopseudomonas sp.
TCACGTCGTGCAGCATGGCGGCCATCAGGCTTTGATGGTCCATGTGCATTTCCGCAAGGATGGTCGCTACCGCCAGCGGGTGGGTGATGTAGTAGTCGCCGCTGCTGCGCAACTGGCCGTCGTGAGCCTGCTCGGCATAGTAGTAGGCACGGCGGACCAGATTGACCTGGTCGGGGCCGAGGTAGTCGCCAAGTTGTCCGGCAAGACGTTCAACAGCAGGCATGTGGCACTCCAGTGGCTTCAGGGCGAGGCGGGGGAATCAGGCGGTTTCCTGTTAGTTGATGCTGTCGTCAAAGGCGGCAAACAGCGGCTCGTCGATGATGCTGGCTTCTTCCAGGGCAACGCTTTCGGCGTTGATCAGGCCTTCGGCAATTTCGCGCAGTGCCAGTACGGTGGGCTTGTCGTTTTCCAGCGGCACCTTGGGCTCCAGGCCGCCAGTAGCAATCTGGCGGGAGCGTTTGGTGGCCAGCATGACCAGTTCAAAGCGGTTTTCTACGTTTTCCAGGCAGTCTTCAACAGTAACACGGGCCATGGGTAATCCTCTTGAGATGAGGCGTGCAGCCGCATGCCGGCTGCACGCAAGAATGTGTCGGGCTGTCGGGCAGGTTTGCGGACAGCGGCTCGAAACGGCCGCATAGTCTAGCATAGCCTGCAGGCCTGCGGCAGCACGCGCTGCAGGCTTTATCAGCCTTCGAGCAGGCGTGTCAGCAGGCCGGCATGGCGCTGGTGCTGGCGGGTCTGGATCAGGCGGGTGCTGATGAAAATCGACTTGAGTTCGTCCAGCGCGGTGCGGAAGTCGTCATTGATGACCAGATAGTCGTATTCAACATAATGGCTCATCTCGGCGGCGGCCTGCTGCATGCGGCTCTGGATCACGTCTTCGCTGTCCTGACCCCTGTTGTCCAGACGCTGGCGCAGGGCTTCACGACTGGGCGGCAGGATGAATACGGAACGGGCAGCGGGCATCAGGCGGCGCACCTGCCGGGCGCCCTGCCAGTCGATTTCCAGAATCAGGTCCTGGCCCTGATCCAGCGTTTGCTGCACCCACTGTTGGGAGGTGCCGTAAAAATTGCCGAATACTTCGGCATGTTCCAGAAACTCGCCACGTCCGATCATGGCAGTAAAGTCGTCCTTGCTGGTGAAGTGGTAGTTGATACCGTCGGTTTCACCCGGGCGCATGGCGCGGGTGGTGTGGGAAACGGAGACGCGAACGAAGTCCAGTTCGTCCAGCAGTGCCTTGACCAGGCTGGTTTTGCCCGCGCCCGACGGGGCGGACAGGATGTAAAGGGTTCCCGGAGTGCTCATGCTTGGGGTGCCTGCAATGATGGGGGCGCTAGCGCCCGGTGTGGGGAAAGGATTCAGGGCGCTAGTGTAGCCAAAAACCGGCGGCGGGGCATGGAGGTAATGATGTGGGTCAGCGAATGGCCAGCCGCACCCAAAGGGCAATTGTCGGCGGGTCGGGTGCGGGTTATCCTCACCGCCGGTGGCATGTAGCCTGTTTTGGCGTTGTTCTTGGGAACTAGCTGATTTAAAAGGAATACTGCCAGTTTTGAATAGAAAGCGAATGCTGGGCAAGGGTTGATACATGCAAGGTATAGCGAAAAATCTGGGACTCAAACTCATGGCAGGCTTTGCCTGCATGCTGGTGATTACGGCAGGCGGCGTGGGCGGGCTGGCGCTGCACAATTCGGCGCAGGCGCTGACCGGCCAGCTCAATTACACCTTGCCCAGCATGGCCCATGAAGGCGCACGGCTGGTGCGCAGCCGCATGGACAACCAGCTGCAGTCGCTGTACGAGCTGTCGATTAACCCGGTGTTCAACGGCGAGATTGGCCCTGAACAAATGGCCTTCATGCAGCAGCATGGCCAGCGGCTGGGCTATCTGGGCATGGGGCTGCTGGACCGCCAGGGCATGGCGCACTACCCGGATGCGCCGTCTGCCGATCTGGGCAACCGTGACTATGTGCGTCGCGCCTTTGAGGGCCGCCTCAATATGTCCGAGGTGATTATCAGCCGCGTCATCAACAAGCCGGTGATCATGCTGGCGGCACCGGTGCGGGTGCGGGGTGAAGTGGTGAACGTGCTGATTGCGCGTATGGACGCTACCTTGTTGAGCGAGATTGTTGAAGATCTGGGGTTTGGCGAGCAGGGGGATGCGCAGATCATCAATGCGCAGGGCACGCTGATTGCCAGCCCCGACCGTGCGCAGGTGCTGGACCAGGTCAATCCGGTGGAGCTGTCGCGCAGCAATGCGGAGCTGGTGTCGCTGGCCGCAGCCATTGGCCGCATGCTGGATAGCAGCCAGGGCGCGGATGCCTATACTGTCGGCGGGCAGCACAAGCTGTCCGGCCATGCGCTGATCCCGCAGACCGACTGGCGGGTGGTTATTACGGCAAACGCCGACGAAGTGCTGGCCCCGCAACAGCGGCTGCAATGGCTGATTGCCCTGACAACTGCCACATTTATCGGGCTGGGACTGGTGGCGGCCTATTATTTTGGCCGCCAGATAACCCGTCCGCTGCGCAAGATGAGGTATGTCCTGCAGGATATTACCGGTCAGAATGACCTGCGCCTGCGCGTACCGGTGCGCAGCCGTGACGAGGTCGGCCAGGTGGCGGGCGGCATCAACGGTTTGCTGGACTATTTCCAGCAATTGCTGGGCGATATCCAGCTGGCCAGTGAGCGGGTGGCAGCGGCGGCGGGACAGATGAACGCATCCAGCTCAAGGGTTATGCAGGTGGTGGACCGCCAGGAAAACCAGACCCATCAGGTAGCAACCGCCATGGAGGAAATGAGCGCCAGCATTCAGGAGGTCGCCAGCAATACGGTGCAGGCTGCCCGCCTGTCCGGAGATGCGCAGCGTCAGACCAGCAGCGGTCACCGTGATGTGCAGGACTCATTGCAGGCGATTACCCGGCTCAATGACCAGATTCAGCAGACGGTTGAGGTGATTGAGGAGCTGAGCCGCAATACCGCCGATATTGGCCAGGTACTGGACATGATCCAGGGCGTTGCCGAGCAAACCAACCTGCTGGCCCTGAACGCGGCTATCGAGGCAGCCCGTGCTGGCGAGGCCGGGCGCGGTTTTGCAGTGGTGGCCGACGAGGTGCGCGCGCTGGCCGGCAACACCCGTACCGCAACCGACAATATCCGCGAAAAAATGGAAGTGTTCCAGCGTGAGTCCCGGCGGGCGGTGGAGCAGATGCAGAGCTGTGAGCAGCTGGCACTGTCCAGCGTCGAGCGGGCGCAGGCGTCCGGCTTGGCGCTGGACAGCATTCGCGACTCGGTGAGCAGCATTGAGGACGCAGGCTTGCAGATTTCTACTGCTACCGAACAACAAAGCCAGGTTGCCCATGACATCAGTGAAAACGTCAGCGGGCTGAGCCAGGGCATTACCGAGGTGAGTCAGGCCGCCCGTGAAACGGCTGATGCCGGCCGGCAACTGGCGGTACTGGCCGAGCAGCTGCACGAGCAGGCCAGACGCTTCAGTATTTGAGTACGGTCATGGATCTTAATCTGGCCCGTACCTTCGTTACCGTGGTGTACAGCGGCAGCTTTGTGCTGGCGGCCGACCGGCTGTGCGTCAGTCAGACCACGGTGACCGCCCGCATCAAGAACCTTGAGGAGCAACTGGGCACCCAGCTGTTTGTGCGCAGCGCCACCGGCGTTACGCTGACTGCAGCGGGCGAGCGTTTTATTCCCCATGCCCAGCAACTGCTGGCGACCTGGCAGGAGGCCTTGCAGGCAGTGCCCGAGCCGGACCGGCCTGCGCCATTGCGGCTGGGTGCGGAAACCAGCCTGTGGCAGCCCTGGTTCGGGCGCTGGCTGGGCGTGCTGAACCGGCACATGCCGGAACTGCTGCTGCGTGCCGAGGTGGGCCAGAGCCAGTGGCTGCTGGACTTGCTGGAGGCGGGCCAGCTGGATGCCCTGCTCAGTCACCAGGTGCGTTACCGGCCCGGTGTACAGGTGCAGTTGCTGATGGAAGAAACCCTGGTGCAGGTGTGTCACGCACAGCAGCCACAGCCGCACATCCATATCGACTGGGGCGAGGATTTCAGGCAGCAGTTCGAGCTGGCCTTTCCGGGGCATCAGGCCCGCTTTGCCACCAGTGTCGGGCCGGTGGGCCTGCAACTGCTGCTTGAGCAGGGTGGCACCGGCTATTTCCGTAGCCAGGTGGTGGCACCCTGGCTACAGAACGGCCATTTGCAGCGGGTCGAAGGTGCGCCGGAGTTTTCCCTACCGGTGTACTTGCTGTCCAGCCGCAACTGCAGCCACCCGCACCTGCAGGCAGCGCTGGAGCATGCGGCGCGGCTATTGCCGGCGGACACGGCTCAGGCTGCAACAGAGCTGACATGACAGCGCTGGACCAGAAGCCGGTACAGGGCATTGATCAGGTCGGTTTGCGAAATAATGCCGATGACCTGCTGGTCGTCGTCCACTACCGGCAGATGGTGCAGGCTGTGGCGTGACAGCAGCAAGACCAGCTCCAGAATGCAGGTGTCTTCGCGGGCGCTGACCACCGGCGACGTCATGATCCGCTCCAGTGGCCGGCGGCGGCTGCCGCGGCTCAGGTTCCAGCGGCGTCTGGGCATACGGGCAAAGGACTTCTGGTTGAGAAAGTCCACCAGGGTCACGATACCCACCAGTTTGCGCTGCCCGTCCACTACCGGCAGGGCTTCCAGCTTGTGCTTGGCCAGCATGGCCCAGGCAAATTCAATCGACATTTGCGGGCCGGCAGTCACTACGTCACGCGACATGATGCTGGCTGCGGTCAGATTGCTGGACATGCGGCTAAAGGCCTGCTGTTCGGTCAGTTGCAGCAGCTCGACCAGGTCTTCAATACGCACATCCACATAGCGGCCGAACTCGTGCAGCGCCTGTTGCAGATCCTGCTCTTGCAGCCGGGTGCGTTGCCAGCTGGGCAGGTCGCTGGTGAGATGGCGATTGCGCTGAACCGGCAGCGGCTGGCGCGGGTAACGCTGGCCGGTGAGGTTGTTGTAAACCAGCGCCATGCCCAGCAGTAGCAGGGTGTTGAGCGCAACCGGACCGAGCAGGCCATAGCCCCATTGCTGGGTAAGGCCTTCGTTCAGGCTGATGGCAACGGCCAGTGCACAGCTGGGCGGATGCAGGCAGCGCAGGGCCAGCAGGCACAGCATGCAGCTGGCCAGAGTCACGCCGAGGCGCAGCAGACTGTCGTCAATCCAGTGGCTGGCGGTGATGGCCAGCGTAGCGGCCAGCAGGTTGCCGGACAGCAGCGACCAGGGGTGGGCCAGCGGCGTGGACGAGGTCAGGAAGATCAGCACGCTGGAAGCGCCTAGCGCGCCGAGCAGGGCGATGGTGGTGGACGGGCCAATCAGCATCCGGCTCACCAGCATGACCAGCATGATGGCAAAAAACGCGCCACAGGTGGCGCGCAGGGCTTCGCGGGGGGCAATGTGGAGGGCCAGTGGTTTAAAGGCTTTGAGCCAGGTTAGGAAGTGCACGGTGGTCCTTGGTTTTGGGTAATTTTTGTGTTTATGGTTATGCTTCGTTCATGCCGCTGCGCGGCTACCGGCGCTGGCAGCCGCATGCCCGGGCCGGTTCAGGCTAGCCGGACAAGGTAGTCTGCCGGGCCAGGTGTTCGGGCAGACAGGGCTGGCCGGTTTCGCGCTCGATACGCAGGCACTGGGCCGGATCGTCGGCAAAGGGCAGCATGGCGGCCTGCTGTTGCTCGCCGTGGCTGGCGTAACGCTGCCACTGCCGCCACAACCAGGGGCTGATCAGGGCCAGAATTATCAGGTTAAGCATGGCTTGCCTCCGCTTCGGATTGGGTAGCCGGCTGGCCGGCGCGAATGGTCAGCCAGCAGTTGAGGGCCAGCAACAGCATGCCGCAGGCAAACAGGCCGCCGCCAGTCAGGCGCACCACATAGCCAAAGTGACTGGCCGCCAGCGCTTCGACAAAGGAGTAGCTCAGGGTGCCGTCATCGTTAATGGCACGCCACATCAGGCCCTGGGTGATGCCGTTGACCCACATTGCGGCGATATAGAGCACGGTACCGGCGGTGGCCAGCCAGAAGTGCAGGCTGATCAGG
>CAZVDA010000148.1:0-5984 GCA_964625365.1 uncultured Thiopseudomonas sp.
ACGGGCAGCGGTGCGGTCTGCGATTGTGGCCCGGCCGGCAGCGTGGGCCAGAGTCCGCCCCCGCCCCCGCCTCCGCCTTGCTGGCCGTAACCAAACCCGAACAGGCCGCCTTGCGGCTGGCCCGGCGACGGGCAGACGCCGCCGGGACATTGTTGGTTTTGGGCTTGGCGGAATCCGTCTTCAAATTGTCGGCGTTGCACGCCCGGCAAGGGAAGCTGGTAGCGGAAGGGCTGTTGCGCGGGCTGTTGGGCGGGCACGGTGGGCATTTCGACGGCCACGGCGCGGGTCCGTTGTTCGGCCGCTCCCCAGAGCCGATAGATCGCCTGGACGGGCGTGGCCAGCCCGTGGCTGTTGTCGGCGGCCCTCGCGCGCACAATCCCCACGACGCGCCCGGAGTCATCGACGATCGCCGAGCCGGATCGGCCGTTGGCCGGCGCCGGTCGGAATAGGAGGTCTCCGTTCTGGTAACCGATCGCATGGCCCACGAAGCTGGTCGGCCACGCCCCCAGGGCACTTCCCGCGGTCCGGAGTCTCGCCCCAGGCCGTACCGCATAATCCGGCGGCGCGAGCTGGACCACGGCCGGCAGCACGCCCCCGGTGGCCGACTCCGGCACGCGCAGGACAGCGACGTCCGCGCGTTCGTCCCGCCACAGCAGGGCCGCGGGCACGGGCGCCGATTGGTGGCCTCGCGCGTGGAACTCCGCTTGGAGCGTGCTTCCGGTCGCGACGTGCGCGCAAGTCAGAATCCAGGTCTGGCCTTGGGACCGCTCGAAGACCGTCCCGGTCCCAAGACCGTCCGGCGCGGTCAGTCGGACGGTGGCATCGTGGGTCGTGTCGAGGTCGGTCGCGCCGGCCATTGCGGCCAGCGCCAGCATAGCAGTCAGCGGAAGGAAGATTCGGCGTTTCATGGCGGGGCCTCGCGAGAAGGCGGGGCCGGCCGGCCCGTTCAGAAAGGAGATGAGAGTCGGGCCGGCCGGCGTTCGGGCTGGCAATCGTCCACGTTAGCGGGAAGTGCGGAAAAATCCACGTCAATGGCAAAAAACACCCCGCCCGCGGTAGGGCCCGGTCGGAAACGGCCCCAGCAGGCCCGCAGACGGCCGGCAACGGTCAAGGTATTGGGAGCCGGCGCGAGGGTTTTGAATGGCGCCGCGGGCCCGTCACGAAGCCGGCTCTTCGTCGCGCCAGACCTTTTGGCCGCGGCGGATCAAATCGCGGATCCGGCACGCGCGGCAAGGCACAATCCGCAGCGGCGCCTTACAGATCGGGCACCGGGTGGGGCGGGTCACGTAGCGCTCGTCCTTTCGCAGGCTCAGCCGCGCGCCGAAGCGGGGATTCTTCAGCGCCGCGCGGATCATCTTCGGCCGGAGCCCCAATTCTTCCGCCACGTCGGCCAGCGATCGGCCGGCGCCGAGCATCCGGCGGATCCGGGCCACGTCGGCGGGATCGAGCGGCGGCTCGTTGGTGGCCGCGTGGGCGCGTTTCTCGCGTCTCTTTGGCGGCGGTCCCGAGCCGGGCGGGTGCGCCTCGACGATCAGCCGAATCACCCAGTCGGACAACTCGTATTCGGCGGCCAGGGATTCTACGCTCTCGCCGGCGTGGGCCCGGCGGGCAACCGTGCAGGCGAACTCCTCGGTAATATTCGGGCGTCCCATGCTTCCGTCAGGGTGTGCGGATCGTCGCCAGTGCGTCCACGATCGTCGCGACGATGCGGCGGGGGTCGAATCGTTCCAGCGCGGCGGCCCGGATCCCAGCGCGGTCCAGGCCGGCGCCGAGGCATCGCTTCGCGGCGTCGGTTACGGTCTCGACCGATAGGTCGCGTACATAGAAGCCGTTCACGCCGTCCGCAATCCACGGGGCCCCGGTCCGGCAACCGATCGCCGGGCAGCCGCACAGCAGGATTTCCGCCAGGGCCAGCGGCCCGCGGTCCGAGGCCGACAGGTAGAGGCAGACTCGCGACCGTTGGGCGGCGTCGATCAGGTCCTCGCGCCGATAATGGCCGTAGAGGAATAACCGGTTGTTTGGCCAGCGACGGCCGAAGTTTCCCAGCGTGGGCAGATCGATCCCGCTTTTCGCGTAGATCAGCGCGTCGTAATCGATCGGCGGGGAGTAGGCGTTCCCGAGCAGCGGCGCGTCGGCAAATGGATCGGCGATGGGATAGGGCCAGAGCACGATCGGCGCGCCGTTGGTCAGGTGTGCGGCGATCAAATCCCGATACCACTCCGATTCGGTGAACACCATCCGGCAGGAGTTCGCTTCGCAGAGTATCGCCTCGTAGGGCTGGCCGCATGGGTGGTTTCCCGAGTGAAAAAAGATATTCGGCCCGCAGACAAAGGGCATCCCGCGGGCAGCGTACCGGCAGGCTTTCCAGGCGTCCAGCCAACACCAGAACCAGGGGATCTCGCCGTCTTGCAGGTCGCCCCCCACGGCCAGCCAATTCGGGCCGTACTCTCGCAGCGCTTTTTGCAGCGCGAACATTCCATTCGTGGGCCCACAGGCGGCGGGCGCGGAAACTTCGCGAATCAGGCGGATCGTCTTCATTTCACGCGGGCACCTCGCGGGCGAGAAAATGAGGGAAACTTTCAATCAGGGCCTCGATGTCCGGCTGAATCCATCGCCGGTGGTGTTTACGCCACCAGGCCATTCCCTCCGCTGCCGTGCGGACCGGTTTCGGCGTGGCCGCTCCGATCGAGGAAAACACGTCGATCCATTTCCAGGGCATGGTGGGCTCGCGCCGGTGCGGTGGCAGGTGCAGCGCCCAAGGCGTCCCGTAGGCGATACACAGAATGGCCGTGTGCAGCGTGCTCGTCAAGACCAGGCTGGCCCGGACAATCCGCTCGATCGCCGGCAGCACGTTTTCACGATGCATCAGCACGTCCAGCCAGGCCGCGGCGCCGATCGTCGCACAGCGGGCCTCGGCGTCGTCGCGGTCCTCCCAGTGCGGCACGTACAGCGTTTCGCCGTCCGGGTCGCTTTTCGGGTCGTGTGGGAAAACGTCCTTCAGGGCCCACGGCATCAAGAAACCCGGGTCGCATATCGGCACACTTCCGGCGTTGCTGGCCGTGCGGGTAACCGGGCCGCGCAGCGCGTGGACGTGGATCCGGTAGGCGCGGGCCAGGCTGCGCAGATCCATCGCGCGGATCGGGTCGCGACCGTTTCCCGCGCCCCACGCGTGGATTTCCCGCGGCGCCGCCCCGAGTCGGGGTAGCTGTTCGTCGACGAAGAACGAATTTAGATCGCTCCCGATCACCATCAAAACGGGTTCGCCCGGCTCGATCGCATCCCGCGGGCTGTACCGGATCCCGTAGCCGAGTTTCGCGAGAATCCACTCGCAAAACCACTCCCCGAGGTTCATCACGGGATTCCCACCCTGCCAGCATTGGACAAGAACAGTTTTCATTTCCGGGCCTCACGGGTCAGGATTCCGCCGGCGGGCGTGGGCCGCCATACGGGCGGGCCAGGCGGCCGGATCGACCGGTTGGACGGCGAGATAGTCATGGGCGACGGCCGCGCGCATTACGCGCCCGCCGCTGCTGGTGTGGATGTTCACCAGCGTTTTCCCGTCGCCCATGTTGGCCAGCAGCCCCCACGGATCGGCGACGGTCCAGTCGGCGGCGCCGCAGGTCCGGCGGCACGGCCGGCAGCGGGCCAGCATGGGCGCAGCGTGCCGGCCCCAGGCGTGCATGTGGGTGACGCTGTGGCCGTCGACGGTCATGTTGCCCGGCCAGCCGTCGCCCCGGTAGGCAACTCGCCGGGGCGACGGCACTACCAGCTCGGCAAGCACAGCGTCGGTATAGTCCCTGGTCGGGGTATGGTGGCAAAGCAACTCCACCACGTAGACGATTTCCATCAGTTCGCCGCGCGCCTGGAGGGCTCGCAGCGTTTCCACCTGGCACGGTAGCAGGGTCGCCGCGTAGGCCAGGCGGGGATCGAGCGGTACGGACCACGGATCCACCGGATAGTAGACCGAGGCGGTCCGTCGGTCGCGCAGTTCCACCGGATCGTCCGTCGCGACAAAGCCCGGGGCGAATCCACCCCCCGCCGGCCCGGTCCGCGCGATCAGCACCTGATCGACCACGCCGGCCTCCAGCATATACAGCAGCAGCCCGCGGACAAATCCGCCGCTCGAAGCGTTGCGCCGCAGTTCCGCGTCGGTCGACCAGGCAAGAAAAACCATAGTTGCTAGTTGTTAGTTGTTAGTTGTTAGTCCTGTAGGGCCGGTCCAGTGATGCGTGATTTTCCACCGCGAGAGCGCACTAGCAGCTAGCAACTAGCAACTAGCAACTTCCCTTCGGAGCCAATCGCCGACCTGGCCCCAGGCCCGGGGCAGCGGGGCCAGGGCCAGAACGGCGTCGTATTCTCCCAGGTCGGCCGGCTGGCTTTGGAGCGGCGGAAACGGGGTTTCTATCGGGGGCCCGGCAAGTCCGAATTCCTCGGCTCCGCCCCGCCGGCTCATGCGGTCGGTCGCGCGGTACGGGTCATAGACCAGATAGGGAATGTAGCCACAAAAAGGCCGTCCTTCTTGGCAGGGGTCGCATTCCTGGACGCCGGCGGCGATGAGCTCGCGGGCCAGGGCCCGGTCTTCGGTGTAGGTTTCCTCCGGCCACAGCGGGCGGGAATCGAGGATCAAGTCGCGGCGGAAGGCCCATCCGGATTGGTAGGCCTTGTCCGCCTGGTCGGCCGCGCCGTAGGTCCGGCGGCACTCGCCGCCCACCGGATCGCGACGATGCCAAACCAGCGACGGCCGGCACCAGGGGGCTTGCTCGCAGGCCCACGCCGCGGCCTCCAGGGCGTGCGGCAGATACCCGTCGTCGTCGTCCCACACGGCGAAGGCGTCGGGCTCATAGTAGTGGTGGGCCAGAAAAATCGCCCGATTGCGCTTCTCGCCCAACGTCTTTGCCGGCTCAGTCTCGGAGAACAGCAGCCACCCGTCCCCCGATTGCGGCCGATATTGGCCGTGATCGTCGTAGATCAGCAGCCGCTTGTCCGGGTGGGTCTGTTGCTCGAAGCACCACAGCAAAAACGGCAGCAAATGCGGCCGGTTGAACGTACAGCAGACGGCGCAGATTTTCATGGGAGTTGGAAGTTGGGAGTTAGGGAAGAGTCCCTTCGGTCCTTTGGGTCGTTTCGGTCCCTTCCTATTGCAGCGTCTTCACCAGGGGCGCTACGACGATCATTTCTCCGCTTGCGGGCGTCAAAAGGTACTCAACAACGTACTCGGCGCGGGGAGTTGTGAAGGGCGACCCCTCGGGAATCGGCAGGACGTGCAGGAAGTTCACACCGGGCTCCGCATTCCAGGGCGGCCCGGTGTGCGGCGTGGCCGGCATGGCGTCGGCGACGGCCACGGCAAGGCCCTCGAATCCGTCGATGGGAAGGCGCCTCCCGTTCACGATTTCAAAGACCGAGACTTTGATCGCCTGGACGTCGTCTCTCGAAATCGGTTCGTCCATGTAGCCGGTCACCACGGCCGCGGTGTTGCAGGTTCCGTTGACCAGCACGCTCCCGAGAATTTGGACGCCCATGGCAGTCGCCTCCTACGCGATTTTGCCGGCGGTCGCGCCGGCGGTATGGATTTTCCCCGTCCGTGCCCCTCCGCAGAAAACAGCGCCCTCGGCCGCCCCGGCCGCGTGGATTTTCGCGGCAAGTACGCGGTACGGGCCGGAAACGTAGTGTGTGGTTTTCGCCGCTCCGATCGCCCCGAGCACGAGCGTTGCGGAGCCGCTACCTTCGGAGTTCCGATAACCGTCGCCCCTCGCCCCGAGGGCCAGGGCTACCGTCCCGGCGCCCGAAGCCGGCGGCACAAAAATGGGCGCCATCCCGGCGCCCGTCGCCCCCAGCACCAGGGCCACCGTCCCGGCGCCCGCACTTTCCCGGCTCCCGGTCCCGGTGGCTCCAGTCGCCAGCCCTACCGAGCCCGCTCCCGCCGAATCGCGCCGGCCCACGCCGGCCGCCGCCAGTACAAGCCGCGCGATACCCGCCCCGAAGCT
>CAZVDA010000149.1:0-5945 GCA_964625365.1 uncultured Thiopseudomonas sp.
GGCTGTGCGAGGCTGTTACCGGCTTGGCACAACGCGGCATTCCCGCCTGCATTCACCTGGGCCTGACGCCGCAGTCGGTCAACGTCTTTGGCGGCTACAAGGTACAGGGCCGCGATGCCGAAGCAGCTGAGCGCCTGAAAGCCGATGCGCTGGCACTGGAGCAGGCCGGTGCGGCCATGCTGCTGCTGGAGTGCGTCCCCAGCACACTGGCTGCCGAAGTGACCGCAGCCGCGTCCGTGCCGGTGATCGGCATTGGTGCCGGCCCCTCCACCGATGGCCAGGTACTGGTCCTACACGACATGCTGGGCCTGTCCCTGACCGGTTTCACCCCCAAATTCGTCCACAACTTCATGCAGGACGCCGGCTCCATCGGCGAGGCCATTGCCGCCTACCACAACGCCGTCAAGGAC
The DNA here is from genome assembly GCA_964625365.1 of uncultured Thiopseudomonas sp. Taxonomy (GTDB): domain Bacteria; phylum Pseudomonadota; class Gammaproteobacteria; order Pseudomonadales; family Pseudomonadaceae; genus Thiopseudomonas. The sequence goes on from CAZVDA010000149.1 coordinate 411, forward strand.
CAGCGCTTCCCTGCCCCGGAGCATGAATTCAACGCATGAACACAGTGTCCACCCTTGCCGCCCTGCGTGAACAGGTCAACGCGGCACGCCAGTCCGGCCAGCGCATCGCACTGGTTCCCACCATGGGCAACCTGCACGCCGGTCACATGTCCCTGATCGAAACCGCCCACCGGCACGCCGGTTTTGTGGTGGCCAGCGTATTCGTCAACCCGCTGCAGTTCGGCCCCGGCGAAGACCTGGACAGTTACCCGCGCACGCTGGCCGACGACCAGCACAAACTTGAGGAAGCCGGTTGCCACCTGCTGTTCACGCCCAGCGTGGCCCTGATGTATCCGCAGGGCATGCAGGGCCAGACCCTGGTGCATGTGTCGGGTGTCAGCGAGGGCCTGTGCGGCGGCAGCCGCCCCGGCCACTTTGACGGCGTGGCTACGGTCGTCACCAAACTGTTCAACATGGTGCAGCCGGATGTAGCGGTATTTGGTGAAAAGGATTACCAGCAACTGGCCGTCATCCGCAAGATGACGGGCGACCTGAACACCCCGGTCGAGATTGTCGGCGCGCCCATTGTGCGCGGTACCGACGGACTCGCATTATCATCCCGAAACGGGTATCTTGACGCCGCGCAACTTAAAACGGCACCGGCCCTGTACCAGTGCCTACAACAAAGCGTTGCCGGGATCCAGAGCGGACGCCGCGACTATGCAGCCGTCCTGCAGGAAGCCGCAGCCAGCCTGCAAGCCGCCGGCATGCGTCCCGACTATCTGGAATTACGCGAAGCCGGCAGCCTGCAACCGGCCACCGCCGACAGCCGCGAGCTGGTTATTCTGGCCGCCGCCTTCCTCGGCAACACACGCCTGATCGACAACATCGCATTTGCCGTGCAGCCCTGAAGCCACACCAGCGGCTTCACCACACAGAGGTAGAAACACTGATGCAAACCATACTGCTCAAAGCCAAACTGCACCGGGCCATTGCCACCCATGCAGTCGTGGATTACGAAGGCTCCTGCGCCATTGACGGCTACTGGCTGGATATGTCCGGCATTCGTGAATACGAGCAAATCCAGATTTACAACGTGGACAATGGCGAACGCTTCACCACCTACGCCATCCGTGGCGAGCCGGGCTCGCACATCATCTCGGTCAACGGTGCCGCCGCGCACAAGGCCAAGGTGGGCGACCGCCTGATCATCTGCGCCTACTGCCACTACCAAGAGCACGAGCTGGACACCCACAAGCCGCGCCTGCTGTACATGGCCGCCGACGGTTCACTCAGCCACAGCAGCAACGCCATTCCGGTGCAGCTGGCCTGATCCGTAACCTGTCCCATATCGCCCGGCTTGCCGGGCGATTTTGTATTCGCCGTTGCCAGCCCGTGTTTTTGCTACACAGGTCAATAAAACCGGTTCTGTTTGCCCCAAGAACACGGGGTAATGCTAACCTTTAAGCGCAGCCTTAATAATCAGCGGCCCCATGCAGGCCCGTGCGGCTGCCGTGCAGGTTTGAGTTGTTTATTCGGCAAAAGGAAATCAGGATGCAACAGGCTTACCCTTCAGTGAACCCGGCTTCTCTTCCCGCATGGCAGGCATTGCTGCAACAGCATGCCGCCATGCGCAACTACAGCATGCAGGCCGCCTTTGATGCGGACCCGGGCCGTTTCGAGCAGATGTCCATCCGTCACCAGGACATGCTGCTGGATTATTCAAAAAACCTGACCGACAGCACCACCCTGTCGCTGCTGGTACAACTGGCCGAACAGGCTGGCGTGCCACAGGCCCTGCGCGCCCAGTATGAAGGCGCCATCCTCAACACCACCGAACACCGTGCCGCCCTGCACAGCGCCCTGCGCCGCAGCGCCGGCGACAGCCTGATGTTTGAAGGCGAAGACATAGTCGCCAGCGTGCATCAGGTACACGAGCACATGGAACGGCTGGTCAACCAGCTGCACAGCGGCCAGTGGACCGGCTTTGACGGCCAGGCCATCACCGATGTGGTCAATATCGGCATTGGCGGCTCCTTTCTGGGCCCGCAACTGGCGGTGGAAGCCCTGCAGCCCTTTGCTACCGGCCACCTGCGCTGCCACTTCCTGGCCAACATCGACAGCAGCGAGTTCCACCAGATCAGCCGCCAGATCGACCCGGCGCGCACCCTGTTTATTGTCTCCAGCAAGTCGTTTGGCACCCTGGAAACCCTGAAAAACGCCCAGGCGGCCCGCCAGTGGATGCTCGACCATGGCTGTGCGGAAGCACAACTGGCCCGCCACTTCATTGCCGTATCCAGCAACGTGGCCAAGGCGGTAGCCTTCGGTATTGCCGAAGAAAATATCCTGCCCATGTGGGACTGGGTGGGCGGGCGTTACTCCATGTGGTCGGCCATTGGCCTGCCCATCGCGCTGAGCGTCGGTATGGGCCATTTCAGGGCCATGCTGGATGGCGCCCGGCAAATGGACCAGCACGCACTCAGTGCGCCACTGGCCGAAAACATGCCGGTGATCATGGCGCTGCTGGGCATCTGGTACACCAATTTCCACGGTGCACAAAGCCATGCGGTGCTGGCTTATGACAACTACCTGCAAAGCCTGCCCGACTACCTGCAACAGCTGGACATGGAATCCAACGGCAAGCGTGTGCGTCACGACGGCCAGCCACTGGCCTACGCCAGCGGCCCGGTAATCTGGGGCAACATCGGCACCAACGGCCAGCATGCCTACCACCAGCTGCTGCTGCAGGGCACGCAGATGATCCCCGCTGATTTCATCATTGCCGCACGCAGCCAGAATCCGGTGGCCGACCATCATCAGTGGCTGTTTGCCAACTGCCTGTCACAAAGCCAGGCACTGATGCTGGGCAAGCCGCTGGCGCGTGCCGAAGACGAGCTGCGCCAGAAAGGCCTGAGCGAGCCACAGGTCAAGGCACTGGCGGTGCACAAGGTGATTCCTGGCAACCGCCCCAGCAACACCCTGTTATTGCCACAGCTGGACCCGCAACGACTGGGCGCACTGATTGCCCTGTACGAGCATAAAGTCTTCGTACAGAGCGTAATCTGGGGCATCAACGCCTTCGACCAGTGGGGCGTCGAGCTGGGCAAGGAGCTGGGCGAGCAGGTTTACCCCCTGCTGGATGGTAGCTCGAGCGGCGAAGGGCTGGATTCATCCACGCTCGGACTGGCCGCACTCTACCGCCAGGCCTGAGTCTGCAGGCCGGAGCCAGCCTCCGGCCTGCAACCTGCCCCGGACTGATGCATAATGAGCACTGTTGCCACACACGGGGAGCCCTATGCGCAAGCTACTGACCACTTCACTCTGGACCATCCTCATCACCGGCCTGGGTTATCTGTGGCTGGGCTTTCTGGCCGTTCCGGCGCTGGGCCTGCATATTGGCAACCAGCTACTGCAGGCTTACAGCAAAGAGCCGGCACAACTACAGCGGCTGGAGTTCAACCCGCTCAGCCTTGAACTGCGGCTATGGCACCTGCAGATTGGCGAGCAGCCAGCCCTTGCGCTGCAGGCCGCACAGGCACGGCTGGACTGGAACCCGCTGTTGCAGGGTCGCATTCACCTGAGCGAAGTCGTGCTGCAACAGCCCCATGCACTGATCGAACTGGACAACAAGGGCCAGCTTAACCTGCTGCAGCTGTTTGACCTGCCGCCCGGCGAACAACCAGCCAGCGAGTCTGCCCCCTTCCCGCTCACCCTGGAACTGGCCCGCATTGAACAGGGTAGCCTGCAATACCGCGACCTTGGCCCAAAGCAGCCGGTTGATGTCCGTTTTGAACCGATCAACACCCGTCTGCAGGGCTTCAGCCTCGACCAGCCGGATCCGGCCAGGTTTGAGCTGCAACTGAACGCCGCCGACGGTACCCGCCTGCAGGCCGATGGCCGCTTCGACCTTGGCAACCTGAATGTCGATGGCAGCCTGAACCTCGAACACCTGGCCCTGACCAGCTGGTGGCCCTACGTACGCGAGCATGTGTTGCTGCAACTCAACAGCGGCAGCCTGCACCTGCAGGGCAGCTATCAGCTGCAACTGGCCGACGGCCTGCAGCTCAAGGTCAACGGGCTGGACGCCAAATTGCAACAACTGGAACTGACCGACACCGCCAGGCAGCCGCTACTCAAGGCTGCTGCCATAGAACTTGGACAGGCCAGCCTTGACCTCGCCGCGCAACAGGTGGCCGTCGAACGCCTGCTCATCCACAAACTTGCAACGCCCCTGATCCTCGACCAACAGGGCCAGCTTAACTGGGCTGCCATCAGTCCGCCCGCCAAAGCCGGCGCTACCAAAACCGCCAGCACGGCCTCCGCCACGCCCTTTCGGCTAGCCGATATTCCCTGGCACCTCAAGCTGGCCAGTTTCAAGCTCCAGGACAGCGCACTCGACATAGAGCTCAACAACCAGCCCGAACAGGTACGCCTTAAGCTGCATGCGCTTAACCTGGATCTGGACGGCTTTGACAGCCGCAGTGAAAAGCCGTTAAAAGCCCGTCTGGATACCCGCCTCGGCGAACAGGGCCAGCTCGGACTGCAGGCCACTGTGGCCCAGCAAAGCCTGGCCAGCAGCGCACAGCTGCAAGCCAGCAACCTGGACTTGCGCCTGGCCCGTGCCTGGATCAAGCCCTACGCCAGCATCGAGCTGCTCAGTGCCTTTGCCGACGCCAGCCTGGACGCCCGCTTTGCCACACTTCATGAGCCCATTCCCGAGCTAGCCGGCAACCTCAAGGTTAAGCAACTGCATATCCGCGACCAGACCCAAAACCGCGACCTGCTCAAATGGCAGGCACTCAACATAGAAAACATCAGCTTCAAACAGCAAAAAGGCCATACCCATCTGGCTATTGGCCGCATCCATGCCGTGCAGCCCTACGCACGACTGGTCATCAATGAAAACCAGACCACCAACATCAGCCAGATACTTAAGCCCCAGCCCGCCAGCGAACCGGCCGCCGCCGGTGACAACAGCAGCTTCAGTTTTGCACTGGGCGAAATCCGCATTGAAAACGGCTCGGCCAACTTCGCCGACTATAGCCTGCAACCCCACTTTGCTACGGCCATCCAGAAGCTCAACGGGCGGATCGGCAGCCTGGCCACCGACCAGAATAAAAGCACGCCATTAAACATCAGCGGCGCCGTTGACAATTATGCCCCGGTACACATCAGCGGCTCGCTGACGCCCTTTGATCCCTTGCAACAGCTGGACATCACCACCGAATTTAAAAATATCGAACTGACAGCACTCACGCCCTACTCCGGCAAATTTGCCGGTTACCGCATCAAGAAAGGCCGGCTCAATCTGGCTCTTCACTACCAGGTCAGCAAGGGACAGCTGGAAGCCAGCAATACGGTTTTGCTGGAAAAACTGCAACTGGGCGAAAAAGTCAGCAGTACCGATGCCGTTGACCTGCCCGTACGCCTGGCTGTCGCGATGCTCAGAGACACCAAGGGCGATATCAGCATCCACCTGCCGGTCAAGGGCGACCTCAACAGCCCCGACTTCAGCGTAATGCCCATCGTCTGGCAAACCCTGCGTAATCTGCTAAC
>CAZVDA010000150.1:0-5921 GCA_964625365.1 uncultured Thiopseudomonas sp.
CCCAACAGCCGCCTGCAACGCTACCGCCTGACCGCCAGAGGCAAGCAACTGGCACAACAACTGATAGAGCCACCAAAACCATGATCCAGCCGCGCATTCTCATCATCACCCGCAACCTGCCGCCTCTGGTGGGTGGCATGGAGCGCCTGAACTGGCACATGGCCGACGAGCTAAGCAAATACGCCGAAGTTAAAGTCGTCGGCCCGCAAGGTGCAGCGGCCATCAAACCGGAAAATATTACCCTCAGTGAAGCGCCGCTCAAGCCGCTGCCGTTGTTTCTATTGGCCGCTTTTTTCAAAGCCCTGTGGCTGGCACTGCGCTTCAAGCCCGATGTAGTACTGGCCGGCAGCGGGCTGACCGCGCCGCTGGCGTGGCTGGTCGGCAAAGCCTGCCGCGCCCGTTCAGCGGCCTATCTGCATGGCTTTGACATCACCGTGCAAAGCAAGGCGTATCAGCGCCTGTGGGTGCCGGTGTTCAAAAAAATGGATCACATCATCGTCAACAGCACCCCCACTAAGCAGCTCGCCTTTGCTGCTGGCGTGCCAGAAGCCAGAATGAGCATTGTCTATCCCGGCGTTAGCCTGCCAGACAAACCCCAGCCAGAAGAATCTATCGCCGCGTTCAAACAGCAACACGGGCTGGAACACAAAAAAATCCTGCTTTCCGTTGGCCGCCTCACCACCCGCAAAGGGCTGAAAGAGTTTGTCGAACACGCCCTGCCTGCCATAGTGCAAGCCGAACCCAATGCCATGCTGGTCGTAGTAGGCGAAGCGCCGAAAAACTCGCTTGGTGCAGGCATCCAAACGGTAGAAAACATTCAGACGCAGGCGCAACAATCCGGCGTAGCGGACAACATTAAATTCCTCGGTGTTATCACCGACCCGATCCAGCTCGCCACCGTTTACGAAGCCGCCGATGTGCATGTATTCCCTGTGCGCCACATTCCCGGCGACCCCGAAGGCTTTGGCATGGTCGCCATCGAAGCCGCCGCCCACGGCCTGCCCACCGCCGCCTTCGCCACCGGCGGCATTGTCGATGCGGTCAAACAGGGCGAATCCGGCTATTTAACCGACAAAAATGACTACGCACAACTGGTCACGCACACCGTACAGCTCTTAAGGCAACCGTTACCGCAGGCAGGCATTAAGGCGTTTGCGCAAGGGTTTGCGTGGGACAGGTTTGGACAAGGTGTTGCCAAGAGTTTAATCCCGCAAGGGCTGGATTAGATAAATGACCGATTCACAAAGAATCTGCATTTGCTACAATTGTGGCAAATTTGCTTAAGGAGTCAGTCAACATGAGCACCCTATCTGTTCGTATCGACGAAAACCTGGTCAATGCAGCACGTGCAGCGGCCAAGGCAGAGTTTCGCACCCTGCAAGGCCAGCTTGAGTTTTGGGCGCTGGTCGGTCGTGCCGCGCTGGACAACCCTGACCTGCCCGCATCCTTCATTGCCCAAAGCCTGATGAGCATGGCTGAGCCGCGCGAAGATAGCACCGAGTTTGTACCGCGTACGGCCAGCAAACAATGAACTGGGCTGTTCGCCAAACCCGACGGTTTGCCAGGACGTATAAAAAGCTGCATGACAACATCGCCTGCGAAGTTGATGCGGCGGTTGAGGCAGTCGCAGACAACCCGGATATTGGCGAGCTAAAAAAAGGCGACCTTGCCCAGCTTCGAGTATTTAAGTTCCGCATCCATGGACAGCTCTATCTGTTGGGTTATACACGGGATGATGAAGTGCGGCTGGTGTATCTGGAAGCCGTCGGGCCGCATGAAAATTTTATCGGGATTTGAAGCGTGAATAAATGAAGGCTAATCCAAGGGCAACCCCATGAATAAACTACAAATCAAAAACGTCGGCCCCATTCGCAATGGTATGGGCAGCGGCTATATGGAGTTTGACAGCCTGACGGTTTTTCTCGGGCCGCAGGCTTCGGGCAAAAGCACCATTGCCAAAATTCATTCATCCATGGTCTGGCTGGAAAAAGCCATCCTGCGCGACGAGCTCAGTGTTGAAAATTGCGAGCAAGAAAACTTCTTTATTGACAAGGTTATTTCTTACCAGGGTATTCAAGGCTACTTTAACCCGCGATCCAGTATCCATTTTATTGGTAAAGGCTGTGATATTCGTTACGACGCAGGCAGGCTAACCATCAAAAAACTCATCAACAATGAGAATTTTGACATGCCGAAAATCATGTATGTGCCAGCCGAAAGAAACTTTCTGACCGCCATACCCGGCACTGAGTTTATCAAAGGCTTACCCAAGCCCCTGCATAGCTTTTTGGCCGAATATCAGGATGCAAAAAAATGGGTACAGCGCCAAAAAAGTCTTGAGTTACCTGTTGGTAATGTAAGTTTTGCTGTGGATGAATCCGGCACCCAGTCGATTCTGCGAGGCGATGATTACCAGACCGATCTGCTGCATGGCTCCAGTGGCCTGCAGTCGCTAGTACCCCTGTTTGTAGTTACCCGTTACCTGACCAGCTTGGTGTTAAACCTGGAAAATGATCCATCACGCGAACTGTATAGCGTGGTACAAACCGAAAATATAAAAAAGAAAGTACAAAAAGAGCTGGCAGAAAAAAGAGCGAATGCGGAATCAGCGCAGTATGACAACATACTGGATATCATTGAGCAAATTGTCAGGCAATACCTTTATAAGAGCTTTATAAATATTGTCGAAGAACCAGAACAAAACCTTTATCCAGACTCGCAAAAACAAGTACTGTTTAGCCTGATCGCCAGTCTGAATCAGTTACCAGATAACCAGTTGGTAATAACCTCACACAGCCCTTATATACTAAATCTTATAACCTTGTGCACAGAAGCCTGGATCCCGCCAGCACGCGGTTTTTATACAGAAGAGCAGCGTGCCAAGCGATATAAAATAGTGCCCATGGAAAGCACCATCAGCATCGACAGGGTCAATGTTTATCAGTTGAACAAAAATGGCGATATTGAGCCAGTTGATAAAAGTGAGGGCTATATCAACGACGAACACGCACTAAACGCAGCTTTTGAACAAATCAACATGGATTTTTCCAACATACTGGATGTGTAGGTGACAAATGTTTTTTGAAGAGCGCTGCCGTACAGGCATAAATAATCAACGTTTTGGCATTCGGGACGATATCGAAAACCAGCCTGCCTACATCGATATTGAGTGTGAAGAAAAGTGGGGCGCGGAAATAATAAACGCTACAGGACAGGCTTTAGACTTTTATGCGCTAGATAATTGCCTCACTCTCCGCAACGCAAACAACAGTATTCCTTCACTATGTGACGCAGCTATACAAACTGCGCAAAACGAGCTCTATTTTGTTGAGCTAAAGAACAGGACAAGCAAAGGCTGGCGCGGCAAGGCCATGCAACAGTTACGCAATACGGTAGAACTGTATAGAGCGAAAGAAGGGAAAAATCATTTTATTAAAATTACATGCTGCGTCTGTAACTCACAAAAGCCAAGAGCGCCTGAATCCAATTTGTCGCCTATGAGGCAGTTTGAAAGAGAATTGGGTTGTCGGTTGCTTGTGCAGGCCAAAGTTGAGGTGTCTGCAAAATGACTGCCAAGCAACGACAAGCCCACGCCGTCACCGACCTGACTTCACGGCTACCCAAAGCGCAAAAAATCGAGCGGCTGCTCGGGCTGCAACCTAAAGCTGCCGGGCAGTCGCTGGACGTTCTGGAAATCGGCTGCGGCTCAGGCGGTATTGCACATTATTTTGCCACTGCGGAGCATTTGCATTGCAATGTCAAAGCCGTAGACGTGCATGACAACCGCCAGGTGTTTGATAGCTACGACTTCACCAAAGTAGACGGTGTATTACTGCCCTATGCCGACAACAGCTTTGATGTGGTGATATCCAAGGAAAGGAAACATGACTAAACAACCAGCCATCTGGTTCCCCACTGTACGCTGCGGCACAGGCACCGATGTTTTTACCGAAACGCTGGTAGCAGGTTTGCGCGAGCAGGGCTTGCAGGCTGAAATAACATGGCTGCCGCATCGTGCCGAGTATTTGCCGTGGACTGTGCCCGTGCCCAAGCCACCCGCATGGGCCAATGTGGTACACATCAACACCTGGTTGCATCCAAGGTTTATTCCTGTTGATTTGCCCGTGGTGGCAACCCTGCATCATTCCATCCATGATCCAGCACTCAAGCCCTACAAGGGCTGGTTACGCGCTGCTTATCACCAGCACTGGATACGGCATATCGAACGCGCCAGCATGCGACGCGCCAATACCGTTGTAGCGGTGAGCCAGTTTGCGGCGGACTCTGCCAAGGAGCATGTGCTGGATTGCCCCATGCAGGTGATACATAACGGTGTCGATACCAAGCGTTTTTACCCGCCAGCGCACCGGGAAATTCATAAGCCGTTTCGCTTGCTATATGTGGGTAGCTGGATGGCTCGTAAGGGCGTTGATTTACTCGCGCCCATCATGCGTGAACTGGGCGATGATTTTGTGTTGCACTACACGGGCGGCGCGGCGGCAGAAAAAGACAAACCACAGATGCCGCCCAATATGCACGACCTTGGGCGATTGACGGGTGATGAAGTGGTCAAGGCCATGCATGAGGCGGATGCATTGCTGTTTCCGTCGCGTAGTGAGGGCTTACCTTTGACAGTACTAGAAGCAATGGCCTGTGGATTACCAGTTATAACCACAAGAGAAACTGCATCCTATGAGCTTTTAAAAAACTCTACAATGGACATATTAGTATCCCGCAACGACATTAAAGGTTTTGTAGCAGCAGTCCAGTCTTTACACAACACCATCCTAAGCAGTGGTTTTAAACCAACAAATACTAATATTTCACAGGAAAACATGGTTAAAAAATATTTATGTGTTTATGAAGGGTTAATAAACTAATGGATAACTCTGAAGCAAAAATTCTATTTGTTTTGCCTAATGTTAATGTAGGTGGAGTTGAGAGAGTCACTATTACCTTGCTGGAACAGTTTGCAATGCGCGGTATAGAATGTCATTTAGCTTTGCGCAATGCACATGGTGAACTAATAGAGCAAGCGATGGCAGCATGCTCAGTACATGAGCTAGCCCCTAAAGGCATTCATAAATTTGTACCTGCATTAACCCAATTAATCAAAGAAGTAAAACCAACCTGTGTAGTGAGTGCTTTTTCTGATGTGGGTGCGTTAGTTTGGTTGGCAATAAAGCTATCTGGCCAAAAAAATATTCGTTGGATTCACAGCGTACATAACACACACGGCAAGATAGGCTCACGCCCAGGCTTTTGGGGTAGCATTCACTACTGGCTTGAAAATCAAGCAGGAAAATTTTGTTACAGATTCTCAAACAATGTTGTCTCGGTTTCTCAAGGCGTAGCCGATGAAGTTACCAGCATGGTTGCTAGCGCTAAAAAGCGTAGCGTGGTGATTTATAATCCAGTAGTAAGCGAGTCTTGGCTGCGGCCGCTAAGTAAATCATGGCCTGTAACGGGCAGAGCTATAAAAATAGTCTCATTAGGAAGGTTAGTAAAACAAAAAGGCTTTGATGTACTAATTCAAGCTATGAGCAATGTTCAAGGTAACTGGATTTTAGAAATATGGGGAGGTGGGCCTGAGCATGAATTGCTTGCTAATAAGATAAAAGAAACTGGGCTTGAAAATAAAATACTTTTGCGTGGATATACCGATAATCCGTATAAAGTATTAAGCGAAGCTGATTTATATGTAATGTCATCAAGACATGAAGGTCTAGGTAATACACTTATTGAAGCAATGGCATGTCAATGTCAGTTAATATCTACTGATTGTAATCATGGGCCAAAAGAGATATTGGATAATGGTGTTTATGGAGAATTAGTGGCAGTAAATAATGTTGCCGCCCTTGCGGCCGCAATACAAAAAGTTATCAATAGTAACGAAGGGGTTTCTAACAAAGCGCTTATTA
>CAZVDA010000151.1:0-5848 GCA_964625365.1 uncultured Thiopseudomonas sp.
TAGTCAGAAAAAACCGAATGTTTTTTCAATTGGTCGAATACTAAAGAAAAGCCATGCAATTGACAAGATTGACCGCCCTGCCAGACCGCCGTTTTACCAGCGCTGATGCACAGTATTGAGGCAGGTCAAATCTGCACCGCAACTTTTCTTTCCATAGAAAAAACGCCCGTCCGGTAAAGGAGCGGGCGTTCTTTGTAACGCTGTAGCGATTAACGCTTGGAGAACTGTGGACGTTTGCGCGCTTTGCGCAGACCCACTTTCTTGCGTTCAACCTCACGGGCGTCGCGGGTAACGAAACCGGCTTTGCGCAGCTCGCCACGCAGGGTTTCGTCATATTCCATCAGCGCACGGGTAATGCCGTGACGAATGGCACCAGCCTGACCGGAAGTACCACCACCGCTAACCGTGACGTAAATATCAAACTTCTCGGTGTTCTCGGTGAGCTCCAGCGGCTGGCGAACCATCATGCGTGCGGTTTCGCGGCCAAAGAAGTCTTCCAGGGTGCGGTTGTTGATGGAAATGCTGCCAGTACCTGGACGCAGAAATACGCGAGCGGTTGCAGTCTTGCGACGGCCAGTGCCGTAGTTTTGATTTGCGGACATGATCTGATATTCCCGTTAAATCTTCAGTTCTTGAGGCTGCTGGGCAGCATGCGGATGATCGGTACCTGCATAGACTTTCAGCTTGCGGTACATGTCACGACCCAGCGGGCCCTTGGGAAGCATGCCCTTAACGGCACCTTCGATCACACGCTCAGGGGCACGGGCGATCAGCTTCTCGAAGCTGATTTCCTTGATGCCACCCGGATAGCCGGTGTGAGAATAGTAGATCTTGTCGGTGTTCTTCTTGCCGGTCACGCATACCTTTTCAGCGTTGATGATGACGATGTAGTCACCGGTATCAACGTGAGGGGTGTACTCGGGCTTGTGCTTGCCGCGCAGGCGACGTGCCACTTCAGTTGCCAAACGACCCAAGGTCTGGCCTTCCGCGTCGATCACGTACCAGTCGCGCTTGACTGTTTCTGGTTTTGCACTAAAAGTTTTCATTGATTATGGCCTCAGGACCGCACTGAATAATGGGCGGTAATTCCTAATGAATAGTCTGATTCTTGACTGACAGGATTCGGGGACACTACTTCGTGGGGGCTCGGGTCTCGTGCCGGCCGTGATCCTGTGCGGCGTTTTGCATCAATCCGCCTGGTCTTGATGCCGGCAGGCTTATCCGGCAAAAAGAGTCGGGCAATTATGCCCATCTGTAAAAAAAATGCAAGTTCTGCCTTGCCGTGGCTACGGCCACGCGATAGCACAGCAACATCTGTGCCCCAGCCAGCCACCACTACCCGCTCTTGGCGTTTTGCCAGCACCACTGTTATCGTAGCCTGGTTTTTCCTTTATTACGGGTCTTCACATGCCTGGCAGCACCGCGGCACTCCGCCCCGAAAACCCTACCGGAAACCTGAAAAAACCAGGCTTTCCAGGCTGGTGGTGGCTGATGATTGCCTGGGCCGCTATCGGCATATTGCTTGGCGCCAGCCTGCTGGCCGAACGGCGCAACCTGTGCGCAGACGAAGCACGCAGACTGGAACTGCTTGCCGGCAGCGTAGCCAGCACCATTACGGAAGAACTGGCCAGTATCAACGAGGTGCTGGCCAGCATCGCCCATCAACCCGATCCCGACGATCCCCACGCGCTGGAGCTGCTCAATACCCGGCTGACCACTCTTGCCGAAGCCATGCCCGGCGTGCGCACTCTGGCCCTGCTCAACGCACAGGGTGTCAACATTGCGTCCAGCCGTGAAAGCGCCCTGAGTTTTGACTTCAGCCAGCGCAGCTATTTCCAGCATGCCCGCCATGCATCGGCCGACACCCTGATCCTGAGCGAACCTTTCAAACCCTTCATGGGCGGCTGGTCAGTCCTGCTGGGCCGCGTTGTTACCGATAGCGACGGGCAGTTTGCCGGCATGGCTGTAGCCATTCTCGATCCAGACCGCTTCCTGGGTCTGCTGAAGATCACCCATTTTGCCCCTGATACGCTAACCGGCCTTACACATGGCAACGGCCAGCGTTTTCTGGTTTACAGCAGCACGCCAACAGCCATCGACGCCAATCTGGCCCAGCCCGGTACTATTTTTAGCCGCCACCGGGCGAGCGGTCAGACGACCAGCGTGCTGGAAGGATCGGTACTGCCGGACGAGCCAGACCGTCTGATGGTCATGCACACCATCGCTCCAGATAGCCTGGCTATGGATAACCCGCTGGTACTGGGAATTGGCCGCGACCTGAAAACCATTTTTGCCGCCTGGCACAGCAAAGCCTGGCAACTGGGACTCTTTTATAGCCTGGCCGCCATCGCACTGCTGTTCGGAATTCTTCACCTGCAGCGCCGCCGCCAGCTCTTGTATGACCAGCTCGCATTTTCCGAGCAGCGCGCCAACCTTGAAACCCGCTGGCGCCTGATCATGGAAGCCACCAGCCAGGGAGTCTGGGACTGGCAACGCAAAACGCGCACTTCCTATTTCTCGCCACAGTGGAACACCCTGCTCGGCTATGACGCCAGCCACCCGGCCTCCAGTCAATGGAAAAGCCTGATTCATCCTGAAGACAGGGAAAGCACCCTGAACAATCTGAAACTGCACCTTGAAGGGCAGCTGGATTTTTTTGAAAGCACACACCGCCTGCGCTGCCGCAACGGCCACTATAAATGGATCCAGTTCCGTGGCCGGGTTATCGAGCGTAGCCAAAGCGGCAAGCCCGCCCATTTTATCGGCACCTTTGCCGATGCCACCGAACAGCATCTGCAGCAGCTGCAGCGCGACCTGCTGGCAGAAAACGTGCCGGGCATGCTCTACCAGTTCCAGAGCAACACCGACGGCCATAGTTTCTTCCCTTACACCAGCAACGGCGTACAGGATATCTATGCAATTACTCCCGAACAGGCGCTCGCGGATACCGCACTGGTTTTTCAGCGCATTCATGACGATGATCTGGCCCGCGTCCGGGAAAGCATCCTGCATTCGGCCAGCAGCCTTGACATCTGGCAATGCGAATACCGGGTCAACCTGCCTGGCCGTGGCGAGCGCTGGCTGAGTGGCTATGCCCGTCCCCAGCGGCTGGATTCGGGAGACACCCTGTGGCATGGCTATATCCATGACATTACCGACACCAAGCATCAGGCCATGCAATTACAGGAAACCGGACGGGTACTGCAGCACCTGATGGGAAAAATGCCGATCGGACTGGCCATGGTTAACGAAAAAAACCAGTTCTATTTCCGCAACCACCTGTTTAACCAGTATTTCCCGTTCGACCCGGAACAACCGCTAACCATGCAGATGTGGTGGGAAACCATTTACCCAGACCCCGCCTTTCGCCAGCAGATCAGCCAGTTCTGGGACGATGAAATCCAGCGTGCCCGTGCCGGTGACGGCATTATTCCCGGACAGGAGCTGCGCGTCGTGTCGGCAGAGGGTTCCGAGCGCATTATGCTGATTGGCGGCATTACCTTTGGCGAGCAATTTCTGGCCACCTTTGAAGACCGTACCGAACACGCGCAGAAACAGGAGCAGCTGCTCAGCATGGCATTCTTTGATGCGCTAACCGGCGTCGCCAACCGCCGCCACTTCGACCAGAGCCTCGAAGCCGAATGGCGCAGGGCGCAGCGCCAGCACCTGCCACTGACCGTGATGATGATCGACATCGATTTCTTCAAGCAATACAACGATATCTACGGCCACCCCGAAGGCGACGCCTGCCTGCGCGCGGTGGCCCAGTGCATCAAGGCACAGCTCAAACGCTCGCACGACCTGCTGGCCCGCTATGGCGGCGAGGAATTTGTCTGCCTGTTGCCGGACTGCAATGCCGACAGCGCCCGCCTCAAGGCGCAAGAGGTTCTCCGCGCCATAGCGCAGCTGGCCATACCGCACAAAGGATCACAGGTCAGCGAACACCTGACCATCAGCATGGGAATTGCCAGCCTAAGTCCAGATACACAAGACAGTGGCCAGTTGATGGCCCTTGCCGACTACAACCTGTACCAGGCCAAGCACAACGGGCGTAACCGTGCCAATGATGGCCAGGATTTGCTATGCTAGGCCACTGACGACTGCAGGCAAGTACCTGGCAAACCTGTACGCGCCACCCTCTGGCCCGGCTGCACCGGCAACCCCGCCAGGCGGTATAACCCGTTCTTTATCACCAACCGCATGTGTGCTGCCCGCCACCCGATCCCAGGCATCCCGTGACCCCGCTTAGCACGCCCTGCCCGTGGAGTACCCATGTATTTTCCACCGCTGTTTTCAGCACTGCGAGAGAGTTTCAAGGCTGGCTACAGCCTGTCCAGCCTGCGCGGCGACCTTACTGCCGGCCTGACGGTCGGCATCATTGCCATCCCGCTGGCCATGGCACTGGCCATCGCTGTTGGCGCACCGCCCCAGTACGGCCTTTACACCACACTGATCGCCGGTTCGCTGATAGCCCTGACCGGTGGCTCGCGCTTCAACGTCTCCGGTCCCACTGCGGCCTTTGTGGTCATTTTGCTGCCCATTACGCAAAATTTCGGCCTGGGTGGCTTGTTGCTATGTACCCTGATGGCCGGTGCCATCCTGATCATCATGGCTTTTCTGCGAGCCGGCGCCCTGCTGCAATACATTCCCTATCCGGTAATTCTCGGCTTTACGGCGGGCATCGGCATTGTGATTGCCACCCTGCAAATTCCCGATGCACTGGGACTGGGTGAACTCACCAGCGCCAACAACTATATCGAGCGGGTACAGGCCATTGTCGGCGGCCTGTCCAGCATCAACCTGGGCGACACCCTGGTCGCCGCCCTGACCCTCAGTACCCTGATCATCTGGCCCAAACTCTTTCCCAAAATTCCCGGCCACCTGATTGCCCTGACCCTGGGCACCTTGCTGGGGCTGGTGCTGGTGCGCTCCGGCATTGACGTCAGCGTACTGGGCGACCGTTTCAGTTATGAAGTGGAGGGCATCAGCCATCCGGGCATCCCGCCGTTTCTGCCTGACTTTATATGGCCCTGGCTGCTGCCCGGCCCGGGCGGCCAGCCACTGGTGATCAGCTTTGAACTGTTCCGCCAGTTACTGGCCCCGGCTTTCGCCATTGCCATGCTGGGCGCCATCGAGTCGCTGCTGTGCGCGGTGATTGCCGACGGCATGGCCGGTACCCGCCACGACCCCAACGGCGAATTGCTGGGCCAGGGCATTGGCAACCTGGTTGCCCCGCTGTTTGGCGGCATCACCGCCACCGCAGCCATCGCGCGCAGCGCGGCCAACGTGCGTGCCGGCGCCGTGTCGCCGGTAGCCGCCATCACCCATGCCGGTGTGGTATTGCTGGCCATCCTGGTGCTGTCACCCATCTTCACCCACCTACCCATGGCCGCACTGGCTGCCATGTTGCTGATTGTGGCCTGGAACATGAGCGAACCCGGCCATGTGGTCAAAACCCTGCGCATCGCTCCGCTCAATGATGTGCTGGTACTGCTGACCTGCCTGGTGCTGACCGTGCTGTTCGACATGGTGCTGGCCGTCGGTGTTGGCCTGTTACTGGCCGCCGGCCTGTTCATCAAGAGCATGAGCGACTGGACCGATACCGCCAGCGTGGATCGCAAGCAGATCAGCGAGCTGCAGGAGCTACCCGAGTCGGTGATGCTGTATGCCATCAATGGCCCGCTGTTTTTTGCCGCCGCCGAAAAAGCCCTGAGCACCCTGCGCCGCTTCACGCCCGACCTGCAACTGGTGATCATCGACCTGCGCGCCGTGCCCATGCTGGACATGACCGCCCTGGCCGCCCTCAGCGGCGTGATTGACGACTATCACACCCAGGGCATCGGCATCA
>CAZVDA010000152.1:0-5828 GCA_964625365.1 uncultured Thiopseudomonas sp.
TGCAGCTGTTTCAGCTGTTGCTCCAGTTGAAGCAAATTGTGGCGAATGGCGTCCAGCTCCTTTTGCCGGGCGGTATCCAGCAGCTCGGGAAAACGCTCTTCCAGGGCGGTGCTCATCTCGAACAGCCGGTCGTAGCGCTGCTGCAGGCTATTACCGGGCGTTTGCCAGTCGGCAGGTTGCGGCAGGCCGTAGCCCTGTTCCAGCAGATCGGCGGGACGGCTCAGGATGCCGCTTTCCTGCAACAGCTCTCGCATCAGCTGGCCTGTTCCGGCCAGCGTGTTGTCCTGCGGATTGTCCAGATAGCGCAGTTTCAGGTCGTTCTTGGCCAGTTGCAGATGCTGGCGCAGCGCGGCCTGCTCCAGAACCAGCAGTGCAGCAGCGGTGCGCAGGTCAGGAGTGCGACTCAAGCTTCTGCGCTGTTTGGCATCCAGTGCCAGCCATTGTGTGAAGTCCCGTTGTGGCAGCTGCAAGCGTTGCCGTATCTCGGCAAAGAGCTGTTGGTAACGTTCCCGGTGCGAGTCGAAGTAGTAGCCCAGACGCATGGCTTCAGCACGGTAGTCTAGTGGAGTGTTGTCGGTCAGTCTCCGATTGTGCAGCGACTGCAGCAGGCCGGCCGGGGTTTGGCTGTCCAGGGCCTGCAGGCGCGGATCGCGGGTGCCACTACGCAGCAGTTTGAGCGTTTCCACTGCGCAGTTGTTGCTGACGAAATAATAGCTGCCGTCATAGCTCCAGTGCTGGCTAATGGCCTGCTCTGCAAGGTCGTGCAGCTGTTTCCGGCTCAGCTGCAGTGGTATGGAGCTCAGGCTACGCAGCTCGGTACGAGTGTATTCATCGACAACTTTTTGCAGCGGCAGAATATACAGGCGGGACGGGTAGACACCGGTCAGGCCGGCCCAGTTGGATAGCTGCAGGTCATCGACAAAGGCACGGTAGGACAGCACCAGATGATGCTCCAGGTCCAGCATGCAATCCGGTCCGGGTTGCCGCTGCGGAGCGCAGATGACAAGACGCAGCATGCTGTGCCCCCAGCGTCCTGCCCAGCTCCGGTCCGGATCGGCCAGCAGATAGTGGGCTTGGTAGATGCGTTGCGGATCCAGCCAGGCCAGTGCCGGGCCGGCCTGCAGTTCGGCATTCAGATGCGGCAAAAGGGGCGGACATGCCGGGGTGTGGGCCGGAGTCCAGCCAAAGTGCTGCTGCAACCAGGCTGCCAGTGCCGGACGGCGGCAGGCGTATTCGGGGTCCAGCAGGAAGTATTCCATGTTGACCGCGACAAACTCTCCCGGATTGTGCAACTCATAGTGGTCGGGACTGCGCAGGTATTGATGGTTGTTGCTGGTGCGGTGCTTATGCTGTCCGGCCTGTTGTGGCCAGCCGGCCAGATCCAGCAGCACAGGGTCGTCACTGAGCGTTCGATGGCGGCTGGTCTGCCCGCGACAGGTATCTGGCAGGCCAGCCGTACCCAGCACCTGTAAACGGCTGCGGCAGTGGCTGATCAGGCGGCGCTGCTCGTCTGTCCAGTAGCGGCCGCGATCATACAGGTGGGTCAACTCATGGATGAGTGCAGCCTTGAGTTCGTGGCGCAGGCTGGGATGTTGGCGTCCGGGTAGATTGGGTGCGGCGGGATTGGCAGTCAGACTATCCAGCCAGCGCTGATTCAGTAAAACCTGGCCGCTGGCGGTGGCCCGGGCCATGACGGTTTTCGGCAGACGGCTGCTCCAGCGTACCGGAACGGTTTGATCCAGTTGCCTGATGATGCGCGGCGGCAACAGCTCTCGCACGTCATCCAGCAGTTGCTGGCTGGCCAGCCGGCGGGGCTGGCTCAGAGAGTCACTTTCAAGCTGCAAGTACAGAGCAGCCTGCGCTGGCAGGGCTATCAGCAGCAGGACGGCCAGCGCAAGTGGCAGGTAGCGCTGGCTCAAAGGGCGAGGATGGCCTCTGCCAGCTGCATGTCGGTAGCCTGCAAGCCGGGTGCTTGCTGGCGGATATGCTGCAGGGCCGCTTCCAGGTAAACACCACGTACTGCACCGTCGCTGCCGACATAGCTGGCGGCATCATCACGGGCATTCAGTACCACTTTGTCATCGCCGAATGAAGAAGAGGCATCACTGGAAGCTTTGGCGGACTTGGCCAGCGAGCTGCCGATTGTATCGGTAGTGGCAACCAGGCTGCTGGCGGAAACCGCACCGGCAAAGCTCAGCAGACCGATGGCGGCAAGGAGAGGAAGTTTTCGCATTTCAGACATCCTGCTAGGGCTGTTGGTGTTTCAGCTCAAGCTTTTGAAGTATAAGTACAAATTCGTATCCATGGGGCTCTGGCCCAACATTATTGATACGAGTTAACCATGCCCCGACTGAAGCCCGGTGAAGGGTACTGGCCGAAGCAGGAAACAATTCTGCTCCACAATACCACCTATAACAAGCATGGTTTACGAATGCCTTGGAAAACATGCTGTACCGCATGCGAGCTGAGTGCCCTAGGAGACGCTTGCCTGATGCTGATTTTCAACATGGCACAGATCTGTCACGGAGTCTTTTCGGGAAGGCAGAAACAAAAAAGGCGAATCAGTGGTTTACTGATTCGCCTTTGTTTTGTCTGGTTGCAGGAGCCAGATTCGGGTAAAGACAAAGCACCATGACTACTCTTGCGAGCATAATTTAATGTCGGTACTCAGTCACATTCCGTCTGACAAGTTGATTAATAGCTGTGTTACTTCTTCAGCTGGCAGAGGCTGGCTAAACAAGTAACCCTGTACAAACCTGCAGCCCATCTGCCGCAAAATGTGATATTGCTCTCTTGTTTCTACTCCCTCAGCAACAACATCGAGGTTCAGCTTGTCCGCCATCATGATTAAGGATTCGATAATGGCAATTTCAGGGCTTCCTGGTTTATCCAGGCAGCTGATGAATTCACGGTCAACTTTTAACCCATTCAATGGGAAGGTTCGTAGATGTGTGAGTGATGACCAGCCAGTTCCGAAATCATCCAGTACAACTTTAAAACCTTTATTGCGCAATGCCAGTATACGCTCGCTGGTTTGGTCTTGTCGGTCAAACAGCATGCGCTCTGTTAGTTCAAAAACTACCTTGTGCGGGTCGCAGCCGGTTCGATCAATACAGCTTTGAACAAGATCTTCAAAGTTATCCTGATGAAAATGTCGATCAGCCATATTGATTGACACGCCAATATGGCTCAGACCCTCCAGTTGCCACTGGCGCTGTTGTTTACAGGCCGTTTCCATTACCCAGTCGGTAATCTGACTAATGAGATTGAGTTCTTCTGCTACCGGCAGAAATTTGTCCGGTGGTAACCAGTTTTCTCCATCTGATCTCCAGCGTAGAAGTGCTTCTACAAGCTGTACTTCCCCAGTATCTGTCTTCAAGATCGGCTGGTAGTGGAGTTCGAACTCTTTATTTCTTACCGCTCTGTATAGAGCATTTTCTAGTGCCAAACGCTCCCGTGACTGCTCGCTCATTAAACTGGTGTAAATTTCCACTCGATCACGGCCGCTGCTTTTTGCGTGATACATGGCTGTATCCGCGTTTCCCAACAAGTCTTCACCAGTGCGGCCATCACAAGGATAAATACTGACGCCGATACTGCAGGTAATCTTTAGCTCGTGCCCCATGCATTTAACCGGCTCTTCGAGGGATAACAGAAGCCGCCGACAGATTAATAAAGCAAGGTTATGACAGCTAACACCGGGTAACAGGGCGACAAATTCATCCCCACCTTGGCGTGCAAGTGTATCCATAGGTCGTAGAGCGACGGTTAGGCGCCGACTGATTGTTTTCAGTACTTCATCACCTGCGGTATGTCCCAGGCTATCGTTGATCCGTTTGAAGAAGTCCAGATCGATAAATAAAATAGCTAATTTTTCTCCACTACGCTCTGCCTGCGCTATAGCCATGTTCAGGCGGTCTTCGAACAACCATCGGTTAGGCAGACCAGTCAAGGGGTCGTAAAAGGCAAGCTCGCGAATCTTTTCTTCATTGTTTTTTTGCTGGGTAATGTCGTTGAAAAGCGCTGTGTAGTAAGCAGGTCTGCCTTGTGAATCAGTAAGCGTGGTTACGGTCAAAAGCTCGGGGTAAAGTTCTCCGTTTTTTCGCTTATTCCAGATCTCGCCTTGCCAATAGCCGGTCGTTTGAATGTCTTTCCACATATTGCGATAGAAATCAGCGCCATGAAGCCCTGAATTCAGGAAGCTTGGCTTGTGGCCCATAACTTCATCAGGTTGATACCCGGTTTGCTGACTAAATGCCGGGTTTACGGAAACTATTCGTAGATTCAAGTCCGTAACAATGATTCCTTCTCGCGATGATTCGATGATTTGCTCGGCCAAGCGCAAGTGGTGCTGTGTAGCACTTAGTGCTATTTCTCTCTCACATAATGCATGCTGTAGCGCCTGTACGTACGAAAGCTCCATACTAGCCAAAATATCGCCAAAACTGACAATGCCAAGCATCTCTCCTTGAGGATCTGTCACTCCTATATGACGGTAACCGTGATGAACCAACAAATTACGGACAAGGTATAGGCTGCTGTTGTTTGCTACTCGAACGAGAGGTCGGCTGGCCAAGCTGCCGGCACGAACTTTCCCGTCTGCCCCTTTTGCGACATGTTTTACCAGGTCACTCTCAGTGATAATGCCAAGCTCTTTGTCCGCATAGTCGATAAGCACAGCGTCAACGCCAGCCGTACGCATCACCTTTAGGACTTCAGTTGGTGTAGCTTGCTCGCTCAGCCTCTGCAAACCTTTTGAGACAACTGTATCCAGGGTTTGGAGGCGTAGGAAATGTTCAACACCTTGGTTGATGACAACATCGGTTTGTGACACCACACCATAAGGTTGATCGTTGCTGTCCACCACCAGATAGTGGCGAATACGATCTTCACGAAAGCGCATGGCAAGCTCTTTGAGGGACAGCTCGGCATGTATTGTTTTCACCGGTGAACTCATCAGGGCACTGACCGGTTGTTGCAAGCTTGCCGGGTCGTCCAGATTCAGCTTGAGACTGTCACGTTCGGTCCAAATTCCAACAGCTTTGCCGTGGTCGAGAATAAGGGCTGAACTGACTTTGAGCTGGCTCATTTGTCGAGCCACTTCCTGCAGTGGCGTGTCGGGGGAACACTCAAGAATGTCTGTGCGGGCTATTTGTCCGACGAGAATGTTAAATTCCTCAGACAAAATGCTTGAAGATTCCAGCTCTGCCTGATCAGCAGTAGCTATTGGGTTGTGTGGGGACATGTTCGCCAAATACTCCATTGGTGGTGCATGTATTTCCATCTTAAGGTCGTGACTATACAGTCAGCCGATAAGATATGCTGAAAAAAACCGTATTTTTCAGCGTTTCCACACAAGCTCTGAAATTCCCTAAATTTTCCACTTTTCAGGCGGAATAACGGGGTAGCAGTTTTTCCGTCATCGCTCCATACCCTCCTCTACACGGCTCGATAATAGCCAATGATAATTCGCCTCCTGAATTACGGAGGTAATGTAATGACCCAGTGAAAATCTGCACATGCTTGTAGCGACTCAGCTTTTTCTGCACACTCAGTGCTAGTAGGCAAGGAATACTTGAATATGAGTCAATTTTCGCTGCTGGTCATTGATGACGAAGCAGCCATTTGCGAAATGCTGGCGACCGCACTGGAGCTGGCCAGATTTCGGGTGCGGGTTGCTCAGGATGGCCAAGAAGGCCTCAGCATGATTTACGATGAGCAACCCGACTTGCTGCTGCTGGACTGGATGCTGCCCGGTACCAGCGGTATCGAGCTGGCACGCCGGCTCAAGCGCGACAGCCTGACCGCTTCCTTGCCGATCATCATGC
>CAZVDA010000153.1:0-1987 GCA_964625365.1 uncultured Thiopseudomonas sp.
TTGTTCGGTAAAACCGAACAACTGAATCTTCACTCTGCTCGCCTTCGGCAAAGATATTTTTGATGTGCTCGCTGATGGTGGCTTTGGCTTTGCCGTAGAGCTCACACATCATGGTTTGTGATAGCCACAGGGTGTCACCTTCAAAACGGCATTCGATATGCACTTTGCCGTCCTCGGACGAAAACATCACCAGTTCGCCTACGGGTGCCTGGATCTGGTTGTTGTCTGCCATCAAGCCACTTCCTCAACCTTGACCCTGCGTTTGCCGGTGAGCAGCTGCTGCATCAAGGCTTTTTTCTCTTGTTTTAGCTGGTCGAGTTTTTGTTGTAGCCGGGTGATTTCATTGTCGGCAGCGGTGAGGACGGTGGCGATTTTTTGTTGTTCTTCTGGTTTTGGCAATGGAATAACTAAAAATGCAAAAATAGAAATCCAGTGTCGTTGATGCCCGCCTACAGCAAAATTCAGCATTTGCAGTGCTTCAAAAACGTACTTTATATTGACTCCTTTCTTCGGAATCAAAATTTTCATGGCGCTAGACTTGGCCTTAAAAGGGAAGTCAACAAATTTACTGTCAGTAGTAAAATCATCGAAGATTATTACTGGCAAATTTTCCTCAAAAACACCTTTGCACTCATTTGTGTAGCCAAGAATGAATGTTTTCCCTGCGGTTAAGACAGGCGTTTTATATTCATCCGAATAGTCAGTACTTTCTACGAGATATTTGGTTGGCTGTAAATAATCAAGAAGCTCTCCCAGCTCGGCACGTTTCCACTCTCCACTAAACCTTTGCCCATTTTCATCCAGCAGGCGTTTTTTGCCGGTGAGCAGTTGTTGCATCAGGGCTTTTTTCTGCTGCTGGCTGTTGGTGAGCAGTTGCTCGGTGGTGGTAATGGCTTTGTCCCAGGTAGACAGGATTTGGGCGATCTTTTGTTGTTCCTCCTTGTTAGTAGCAAGCTTTAATGGAAGTTGGCCTAAAATCTCAGTATTCATGTTAGGCATTGTTTGCCCAACTGCGCTTTGCTCCAGCCATTTTTTAACTACATGTTGCTGCAAAAAGTATGATAGGTACTCAGCATCATAATTTTCTGACGGCCTAGCTCTTAGACAGCCAGTGCCGCATAGCGCTTTTTTCGATTTAACATCAATTAAAGCGAATCTTGCCACCTCGCCCCTGCGGCTAAATAACAAATCCCCTTCTTCCAATTTATGTTTTGATAAATCTACGGCACGCTCTTCGGTTATTTTGGCCGCTTTTTCTAAACTTGCCCTAAAACCAATTAGATCTTTCGGCATTAAGACTGCGACACCTTCTTCAACATATTCATGTGCATGCAGCTGGCTACCAAAAGGCCCCGTTTGTAGTTGCCCTATACACACATCACTTAGACTTGTAAGTTTCCACCCCTCAGGCACCTGCATCGCCACTCTCCTTAATCAAATCAGTTAATTCTTTATCCGCACCACTATCTGCCTCTGCCGGCACCGCATAACTGGCCGCCTGTTCTTCCAGAAAACGGTCAAAGTCGCTGGCATACAGCTGATCCTGCACCACACGGTATTTTTCAAACTCGGTTTCGGCGTGCAGTTTGGCTTGTTCGTGGGAGATTTTGCCGGGGCCGGTAAGAATTTCATTGCCGTTAAACTCCAGAAAACCGTCCAGCCGCGTGGCCCAGTCGGCCATGCTCATGGGGATTTTGCGCTGGGCTTGCAGCTCGCCAAAGTCGAGGTACAGGCTGACGATGCGTTCCAGATAGTCCAGCTCGTCTTTGCTCAGGTAGTTTTTGGCAATGCTGACATCGGTTTTGATGATTTTGCCCTGGGGTGCGCCCTGCCAGTGGGTGAGTCCCATATTGGGCTGGCTGGCATCGGCGCGGGCCACAATCAGTTCGGCGGCGGTGTGGCGATGTACCGCCCAGTGCAGTTTGTTTTGCACCAGGGCGAAAAAGTCGCGGGTGGTGGGTGCGCTGCGGTCGTAGTCAAAGGCGGT
>CAZVDA010000153.1:2087-5828 GCA_964625365.1 uncultured Thiopseudomonas sp.
TCGCCATCGGCAAAGATGCTTTTCAGGTGGTAGTTGATGGTGCGTACATCCACGTCATAGAGCACGGCCATCATTTTTTGCGTCAGCCAGATGTTTTCATCCTCATAGCGCATTTCCACGCTGGTTTCTTGGTCGCCGGAGGCGGCGACGTAGGTCAGATACTCCGCTGCTGACGAACGGCTGATGCCGGGGGTTTGTTTAGTCATGGGGGCGTTCTCTTGCTTGCTGGCCGGGCAGTGCCTTGTTGCTTTTTGCCAGCTTCTTTTCGTCGGCTTTTACACGCCGCTCCAACCGCGACAAGTCTTCTTCTGCTGGCAGGTTTTCGGGCTTGATACCGCGCTGATCCAGCATGCTGCGCACGCTGCTATTGTTTTGTACGTGTTCGGTGGTAATGGCGCTTTCACCCTGCAAATTGTCTTGCTGCACATTATGGTTGGTCATTTCTGTGGCCAGATTCTTGGCGGCAATGGTGAGCGCAGGCAGAAAGTCAGCCAGTGGACGGCTGGCAACAATTCCGTAACGGTCTTTCATGGCCTGGGTGGTATGGCCACCGAATAATGCCTGATCACCCCTGGAGCGAATGCGGCCAAAGCCGGCATTATCGACACCCCGCTCAAAGATGTTTTGTGACAGTTCTTTTTCCGATTCCTTGAGGCGCTCGCGGGCATCCAGCCGCGCTTGCAGTTTCATGCGGTCTTCGATGATCTCCTGCTTGCGGGTCTGTACGGCAAAGTAGCTTTGTGCAAAAGCGATTTCAGGCTTGCGTGGATCGCCGTTTTGCGCAATGAGCAGGCAGGCGTAGCGGCTGAGCATGTAGTCTTCAACCGGACGCTGGGCTGTCTTGCCTGTTTCGATCATTTTCGTGACGCCACGAAAATGATCAGAAGCCTGATGTTCTGCGGCTTCGCAAGAATCTATCGCCCGATGAACCGCCGTTTTGAAGTTTTCCCAGCGGGCATAGCCAAGGGGCTCTTGCAGGTCGCGGGCAAACCAGAACTCGATACCTTCGGCATCGGCTTTTTGTACGGCAGATTCCAGTGTTTCCCGGAGTGCTTGCAGTTGTGTACTCATTTTAGGGTCCTTCCATTTTTCAGTTTTGTATTTGGCCAACTTCCAAGAATTGCTGAACAGTTGGCTGAACTGTCTATTTTCGGCTGCTGGCTGCTGTTTGGCCAACTGACAAATATTGTTTGACAGTTGACCGGGGCAGCTGCTTTTTTCCTTGGGCAAGCGCGGGTTGAACCAACAAGGTTGTCTTGTGAGTTGCGCCGGACACGGTGCAATCATTTTCTGGGTGCCACGAAAATGGTTGTAAGCCAGATGCTATAAGGCTTCCAGCGTCTGTGTCATCAGTCTGCTCCCTGATTAACCTGCCAGTGCCCCAGCTTGCGGCCACCGACACGCTGAACCCGCCCGGCTTCGCGCAATGTGCGCAGGTTGTTTTCGATGGTGGTGGTGCTCAGGCCGAGCGCCGCAGCCAGTTGTTTGATATTGGCGTGCGGGTTGTCACGCAGTGCTTGTAGCAGATGGCGCTGATTGTCGGACAATTCTTTACTCAAGCCTTTACCCAAGCCTTTACCCAAGTTTTCCGCGTGCTCTGCCTGGGTAAAGAGTTGGGTTAGGGTGGCCAGAATGGTGCCCAGCATAAATTCGACAAAGGGGGCGCTGTCCGTTTGTTCGGTGCTTTGTGCTATGGCCTGGTAATACTCGCTTTGGTGGGCGTATACCAGTGACTCCACGGGCAGGTTGGCAAACAGTGGATTCCATTGGGCCAGAATCAGGCTTTGCCACAAGCGGCCCATGCGTCCGTTGCCGTCGGCAAAGGGATGGATAAATTCAAATTCGTAATGGAATACCGCACTGGCAATCAGCGGTGGCAGCTCGGTGTGTTCCAGCCAGACAAACAAGTCCTGCATCAGCCGGGGTACCTGACGGGCCGGCGGCGCAACGTGTACTACCTGCTTGCCACTCATCACCCCGACACCGCCGCTGCGGTAGCAGCCCAGCTCATTGACCAGCCCGGCCATTAGCAGCTGATGGGCGGCCAGCAAGTCCTGTTCGCGGTGGGGCTGGTACTGCGCGAAGCGTTCATAGACGGCCAGTGCATTTTTGACTTCCTGCACTTCACGCGGCGGCGCAATCACCGGCTTGCCTTCCAGCACGGCGGTGATTTGCTCCAGACTCAGGCTGTTGCCCTCAATGGCCAGCGAGCCCTGAATGGTGCGAATCTGGTTGGCGCGCCGCAGCCGCAGCGCCTGTGCCTGACGGCTGCGCTCGGCGTAGCGGCCCAGCAGCTCGCTGGTGTCGGCAACCAGGGCAAGAATGCGACTGGTGATGGTCAGGGGGGGCTGGTAGTTAGTCATGTTCCAGTTCCGGTGCATGTCCTTTCTGAGCACTAACCAGCGACAGCGGGCGGTGACTTTCCAGCTGACGTTTGAGTGGGGCGGGCTGTGCAAACATAGGCATGGGCTAGTCCTTTAATGTGAGCGCAAGTTGCTGGCCGTGCGGGGTAAGGCGGTATTTTTGTGTTGGGCTACGCGGTGATTCAGGCTGGGTCATTTCTATCAAGCCGGCTTCCAAGGCGGGCTTTAAGTAAGCCAGAGCCAAGTGTTTGCGACTTTTCAAACCCAGCAACTCCAAAATCTCTTGACGGAGCAGCTCTGTATTTAAGACCCGTATCAGCTGCTCTACTTGGGTGGTTACATGGGTGGTTACATGGGTGGTTACATGGGTGGTTACATGGGTGGCGACTTCGGGGGTGGCGGGCTGTTCAACCGTATAGCTCTGTCGTTTGAAGCGTGCAATAAATAAGCCGGCAAGCTCTTCAAAGCTGGCGTCTGGCGAGTTGCCAAGAATTTTTGGCATGCCGCGGCCCCAGGCTTCAACCAAATTGACCCGTCGCAGCAGGTTGGCTATCAGAGGATTACGGCGGCGTGATACGTTGCCTTGTCTGATGCGCTCAATGGTCAGGTTGCCGTAGAGCGTGCCAGGGCTGCGAATCTCCATGCGGTCTTTGTAAATTGCTACCCGGATGCTTTCCGGATCACGCCAGTCGCGGTGGCAAAACGCATTGATGATGGCCTCGCGAAAGGCTGCGACGGCGATTTCTGGAACATCTACCCGGTACATGCCTTCCAGGCGCATGCCGATGTGGATGTTTTTCAGGATATATTTTTCAGCTTCTTCAATGAGCTCCAGCATATCGCCATAAAAGTCTTTCATGTCGATGATGGTGGCGCTATTGGTGGTAGCAAAAACGGCGCAACGCAGCTCTATGGGTTTGTCGCAGAAAAACAGTTCGGCGGCCTTGAGCATCTGCCCATTGCGCAATAGCTCCAGTTTTTCCAGGGCGTTGGTTGGGGTGTCGCTACTGAGTTCGGCGCGTTGCAGGAACTGGTCAATTTTTTCTGTTTTAAGTTGATCTGGCGTTAGCTGGCTGATTTCAGTTTCCCAGCGCGCGGACTCGCTATGTTTATGCAGAACGAGTTGCTTGAGCTCCAGGGCGCTAAGGCGTTTGTCCTCGTCGGCGACACGCATATAAGCCCGCCCATAGGCAAAATACGGCTGTTGTTGGCCTAGTGCCTCGACCTTGATACATGGCTTGCCCGACACCTGTTGCTGGCTAATGGTGGGGTAAATGGCGGGTTCCACATGCGCCGCAATGGCCTGTGAAATATCACGCAGCGTTTTTTCGCTGATCTCCAAGCCCACAGCGGTGCCCTGCGGTGAGATACCAAACCA
>CAZVDA010000154.1:0-5803 GCA_964625365.1 uncultured Thiopseudomonas sp.
TTTTGTTTTGTGGGGGACTTGCACGTTCGTGGCAGATCAGAAAAAAGCTGTGTACAGCCAATAAAGATCAAGCACGGTCTGGCTGGACTGTCGCGGTGCCCAGATAAAGCATTCGGCATGTGCGGTTCCACCAGCCAAAAACCGCATAGAAAAATAAACCGGCCCGATTACGCCGCGACAGCAGCCCGGCGTAGCCGGGCCACACGCCCTCCACCCGCACGCGGTGCATCAGGTCCGGTTCAGGTCTGCCAAAGCATCAGCGACAGTGACTAAGCTTGCTTCGGCGCTGGAAGCGTAGCTTTGGCAGACCTGAGCCGGACCGCCCGCCCCAGTGCAAACACCCCTGTCCGGCTCAACACCGCCCGGCAAAAATCAGGTAAACTTGCCCGCTATTTATTTTGCGACCCGATGCCTGAGCACCATGCCAAAAATCTTTGAAGAAATCCCTGCCGAACGTCCGCAAACGCCCCTGCTGGACGAAGCCAGCACTCCGGAGGAGCTGCGCCAGCTGGCGGAAAAGGATTTACAGGCACTGGCCGACGAACTGCGTCATTATCTACTGTGGTGTGTGGGACGCACCGGTGGCCACTTTGCTGCCGGGCTGGGCGTGATCGAGCTAACCGTCGCCCTGCATTATGTGTTCAACACCCCTGATGACCGGCTGGTGTGGGACGTGGGCCATCAGGCCTATCCGCACAAGATTATGACCGGACGCCGCGAACGCATGCTGAGCATGCGCCAGCGTGGCGGTCTCAGTGCTTTTCCCAAGCGCGAGGAAAGCGAGTACGACTGCTTTGGCGTCGGCCACTCCAGCACCTCGATCAGCGCTGCGCTAGGCATGGCGATTGCCGCCAAACATGCCGGCAACCCACGCAAGACAGTAGCGATTATCGGCGATGGTGCGATGACCGCCGGCATGGCCTTCGAGGCGCTCAACCATGCGCCGGAAACCGGGGCCGACATGCTGGTCATCCTCAACGACAACGACATGTCGATTTCCAACAATGTGGGCGGCCTGTCGCAACACCTGGCCAAGCTGCTGAGCAGCCGCACCTACAGCAGCATGCGCGAAGGCAGCAAACGGATTTTGTCGCTGGTACCAGGCGCCTGGGAGCTGGCGCGCAAAACCGAAGAACATGCCAAAAACATGATTTCCCCCAGCATCCTGTTTGAAGAGCTGGGCTGGAACTATATCGGGCCCATTGACGGCCACGACATGCCCACACTGGTGGCCACCCTGCGCAACATGCGCAACCTCAAGGGGCCGCAGTTTTTGCATGTGATAACCAAGAAGGGCAAGGGACTGGCACCGGCCGAGGACGAGCCGATCCGTTATCACGCCATCAACGCCCATGATCACGTCAAGGACAGCAGCCCGCGCTATTCGCATATTTTTGGCCGCTGGCTGTGTGATATGGCGGCAGCTGATGAGCGCCTGTTCGGCATCACCCCGGCCATGAAGGAAGGCTCCGACCTGATCGCCTTCAGCGAACAGTACCCTGATCGTTACTTTGACGTAGCGATTGCCGAGCAGCATGCGGTAACCCTGGCCGCCGGCATGGCCTGCGAAGGCGGCAAGCCGGTGGTGGCGATTTACTCCACCTTCCTGCAGCGGGCCTATGACCAGCTGATCCACGATGTGGCCCTGCAAAATCTGGACGTGCTGTTTGCCATCGACCGGGCGGGGCTGGTCGGTGAAGACGGTGCCACCCATGCCGGTGCCTACGATCTGTCCTATATGCGCTGCATCCCCAACCTGGTGATCATGACGCCCAGCGATGAAAACGAACTGCGCCTGCTGCTGAATACCGGCTACCACCATGCCGGCCCGGTTGCGGTGCGCTATCCCCGCGGCACCGGCCCCAATGTAGCCGTTACCGACAGCCTAGAAGGCGTGGAAATTGGCAAGGCCGTACAGCGTCGCCAGGGTGCAAAAGTCGCCCTGCTGGTGTTTGGCACCCAGATGGCCAATGCGCTGCAGGTAGCCGAACAGATCAACGCCAGCGTGATCGACATGCGCTTTGTGAAGCCGCTCGATGAGCAGATGCTTGAGCAGATGGCGCAATCCCACGAGCTGCTGGTGACCATTGAAGAAAACGCCGTACAGGGCGGTGCGGGCAGCGCCGTGGGCGAGTTTCTGCAGGCCCGTGGCTTGACGGTTGCGCTGTTGCAGCTGGGCTTGCCGGATGCCTACATTGACCACGGCGACCAGACCGCCATGCTGGCCGAATGCGGGCTGAGTGTTGAAGGCATTGCCAAGGCGATTGAACAGCGCTTATTGGGGTGATGTTTTTGCCTTGGGGTGTGACCGGCGCAGCCGGGCTGCTGTCGCAAGGTAATTCTGCAGGCTTTTTGTCTTGAGGCTGTTTTTTTATATCTGCGTCAGACAAAGATTCTTGTTTTAAAAGCCCTGGAATTAACACCATCGCGGGGCTGTCACCAAAGTCTCGCTTAACGTGGTCGCTCTCGCTGAAATTTGGCCATCCACAGCGACAGCAGTCCGGCAAAGCCGGACCACTCTCTCCCCTACCCGCACAAGGTCGCCTGGGCCGTTGAGGTGCTGTGTAAAGCATTTAGCGCCATGAGCGCCGAAGGCGATCGTGGCAGCGTAGCTTTGCACAGTGCCTCAACGGCCCCAAACCACAGCAGTGCAAAAAACCAGTCAGCGCCGCTGCAGAATAATATCGACTGCCCTTTCCGGCATGGAATACAGGTCGGCATCTTCAGCATATTTGAGGGCATTTTTCGCCCACACCTGCCGCTGATCCGGATTTTGCAGCATCTCGGCCAGCGCGCGGTTCAGCACCTGCTGGTCGAAGGGACTTTCCAGCACCACGCCGGCTTCGGCGTCACCAATATAGTGGGCGTAGCCACAAATATCGGTCACCAGCACCGGCAAACCCGCCACTAGCGCTTCCAGCAGTACGGTGCCAGTATTTTCGTTATAGGCCGGATGGATCAGCACGTCGGCTCCCAGCAAAAAGCGTGGAATGTCGTCACGGCCCTTGAGTATCTCTACCTGTTTACCCAGCCCCAGCGCCTGAATTTGTACCAGAAACGGCTTGGGATCGTCCTGGCCGATCACCTGCAGCCTGACCCGCTTGCGCAAGGCATCCGGCAGGCTGGCCACCGCCTTGAGGGTACGATCCAGCCCCTTGGTTTTAAAACCGGAACCAATCTGCAGCACCAGCAGGTCGCTATCGGCCAGTGCAAACTCGCGGCGGAAGATCGCACGCACTTCGGCGGCATTGGCCGGTGCCTTGCGGTCGCGGCTGATACCAGGCGGCAGCAGGTGAAAACGCTGCTCCTGCGTACCGTAGTGGCGCACAAACAACGGCTGCTGCAGGGCGGAAATCATCAAAATCTGTGTATTGGACTCAGGCGCAAACACCGCTTTCTCGTAGGCGGCAAAGTGGCGATAACGGCCACTCATGCGGGTCAGCGCCGAGCGCTGGCCCTGCACCTTGTCTTCGTAACAGGCATCGGCGGCGTAATAGACATCCAGCCCCGGCATCTTGTTGAAGCCCACCACGCGATCGACCGGATTGCTGGCCAGATCGGCCTGCCACCAGTCCTGAAATTTTGCGTATTTATGGTGGTTGAACCAGGCCTTGACCGGCGCAATACGCACGTCAAAGCCGCCGGGAATTTCGCCCTGCCAGCTCAGGGTATACACCCGGATGCGGTGGCCGCGCTTGCGGCATTCCAGCGCAATACGCAGAAAATCACGCTGCAAGCCGCCAAAGGGAAAATACTTGTACAGCACAAAAGCCAGTTGCATGAATTACTCCGCAGCGGCGGTCAACAGGCCATCCAGCGCAGCCATCACCGGCTGCGGCCCCAGGCTGTCAAAACAGGGTTGGTGTTTGTCGCCCTGGCCGGCATGCGGGCCGCTGGCGCACAGGTGCAGCTGGCCACGGCCATAGGCGCCCACCTTGCTGGGCAGGGTCGGGCCATACAGTGACACGCAAGGAGTATCCAGTGCAGCGGTCAGGTGGCCAAGGCCGGTATCCACCGCCACACAGGCACGGGCACCGGCCAGCCAGCAGGCCACTTCGCTAATGCGCAGCTTGGGCAGCACCTCGACACCGGGCAGGCCAGCGGCAATGCGCTGCGCCCTTTGCTGCTCTTCAGCATTGCCCCAGGGCAGGCGGATCAGCTGGCCGGCGGCGCTGTAATGCTCGGCCAGCGCCCGCCAGTTAGCCTCTGGCCAGTGCTTGCTGGGCCAGGTGGTGCCATGCAGAAACATCAGCCAGGGCCGGGCAGGCGGGTTATCCAGCTGGGCGGCCAGCGCAGCGCGGTCCAGCCCGTAGTCGCCGGTGGTAGCGGGCTTTTCATAGCCCAGTACGCTGGCAAACAGGGTGCGCAGGCGCTCCACCGCATGCAAATCCCAGCTCACCGCATGGCAATGGTCGTAAAAACGCGGGGCAAACCCGTCACGGGCGCTGTGCTTGTCCAGCCCGTGCACCGGAGCGCTCAGGCCACGGGTTAGCCAGGCGCTTTTGGTCAGCCCCTGGGCGTCCAACACCAGATCATACCGGCCTGCACGCAGCCGTTGTTTGAAACGGCGGTACTCGCCGGAGCGCCAGGTTTGCCACAGATTCTTGCGCCAGCGGCGAATCGCCACCGGAATCACCTGATCGACCGCCGGATGCCAGGCCGGAATATCGGCAAAGCCTTCTTCCACCACCCAGTCAAAACGAATGCCGGGAATGGCGTTTTGTGCATCAGTCAGTGCCGGCAAGGTGTGAATCACGTCGCCCATGGACGAGGTTTTGATCAGCAGGACACGCATTCAGTCCTGCTCCTGCAAGGAAGCCGGCACGCCCACCAGCTGCTCCAGCGCATCCAGCACCGGTTGCGGCTGCAGCAGGCGTAAACAATCGTAATGGCCAAAACGGCAGGTGCGCTCAAAACAGGGGCTGCAGTCGATACCGGTACGCACAATGGCCACCTGCTCGGCCAGCGGCGGGGTGAACTGCGGCGAGGTCGAGCCATACACCGCCACCAGCGGCACCGCCAACGCAGCGGCCACGTGCATCAGGCCGGAGTCATTGCTGACTACCGCCGTAGCACAGGACATCAGATCAATCGCCTGCGCCATCGAAGTTTCACCGGCCAGATTGGTCACTTCTTCACGCAAACCGGGAATCAGCGTGTTACGGATTTCATCACCGCCGGGCCGGTCCTTGCCTGAGCCAAAAATCCACACCTGCCAGCCTTCACGGATTTTCTGCTCGGCCACCACCGCATAGTGGGCAGCCGGCCAGCGCTTGGCCTCGCCAAACTCGGCACCGGGGCACAACGCCAGCACCGGCTGGGTAGTGTTCAACCCAAAGGCCTGCAGGGCAGCCTTGCGGCTGTCATCTTCGACCACCAGATGGGGGCGCGGATAAGGTTTGGGCAGCTCGGCGTTTTTATCGTAGGCCAGCGCCATAAAGCGCTCGATCATCAGCGGATAGCGTTCTTTATCGAGGATGCGCAGGTCATTGAGCAAGCCATAACGCATCTCGCCTTTCCAGCCGGTACGTTTGGGAATGCCGGCAAAAAACGGCGTCAGGGCAGACTTGAGCGAGTTGGGCAGCAAAATGGCCTGGTCGTACCGGCCCTTGAGCTGTTTGCCGATGGAGCGACGGGTGGCCAGATCAAATACGCCATGGCCCAGCGGAAAGCCCAGCGCCTGGCGGACTTCCGGCATGCGCTCCAGCAATGGCCGGCTCCAGTCCGGCGCCAGCACGTCAATATTACAGCCGGGATGCTGCTGTTTCAGGCAGATAAACAGGGTTTGCGCCATCACCATGTC
>CAZVDA010000155.1:0-5767 GCA_964625365.1 uncultured Thiopseudomonas sp.
TGTCGAGCTGGTTTTCTTTTTTGGAAAATAAGAAAATAAGAAAATAAGAAAATAAAAAAGCCGGTCAATATAATTGACCGGCTCAAAAGTTTTATATATTGTTTGGAACTTTAATTAATTTCCAACTTTCAGCTGGCCACCGCGACCCAAACCGCCTTTAACTTCTTGCGCTTTGTAATTGCGCAGTGAAATAACCATTTTATTATATGAGTCCATAAACGCTGCAACGGTTGCTTTACCTTCAGGGGTGCGAGAAAAGCCACCTAGGCCGCCTGCTGCGCCGCCACCAAATGCGCCTAGAGCTGCACCGTAGTTGGTTGCGGTTGCATTACCTTCAGAAATTGACAACTGGACACCTGAACGGATATCAAATAGGGTCATAGTGACGACAGATTGTTTACTTTGCAAAGCACCTGCAAGAGCGCCTGCAGCTCCACCAAGTAAACCGCCAACACCTGCGGCCAATCCGCCTACAGATTCATTGTTGATGATAATAGCTGGTTCTAAATAGTAATCAGCTGCTACACGTTGTCCTGCGTGTTGATTAGAGCCGGCGCGGAATTCACCTGAGTTACGTTGTTTATCCGTAATTGAGCTAATACGGCTCTCTGTCCGATTATTGCCAATTGATGTAATAACAAAGCAGTTGGACTGTTGCACCGCGAGTCGAATAAGCGGTTCGATATTGGTTACTTGAGTGGCCTGTCCAAAGCTTGCAAACCATTCTTTACCGCGTCCGTCATCAACAGCAATTGTGCCTAAAGGTGCATCACAACGCTCAAGAGATTCGTTGGCGTCAACGCTGGCAGCGCCACCAGCCGCACCTTTCGAGGCTGTGAAAGCATTACTTGTATTGATTAAACCACCTCCTGATGCCAAACAACCAGAGAGAGCAAGAGTTGAAGCAAGGGTGGCGAATGATAGAGTTTTTTTCAACATGGCTTTTTCCGTGGTCAGAATTTAAATATAGAAATACATGTTACACAAACATGTTAATTAGCGCAGATACCAAGCGCGATTATCCCAATGCCAATAATAGGGAGCTGAATAAAACCAACTGCCCCAGTTTTTGCGTAAAGAATCACGAACCTGATATGTTTTTTGAGCGTCTAGTTTACCTGCTGTGGCCTCAGGTAATAATTGTTTGGCCTCGCTACTTCCCTGTTCAGCTGCACGGCTTAACCAGGCTTGTGCCTCACCGAAGTCGCTTCCCATTTCTTCGTAGCCAAATAAATATAATTTGCCAAGCATTAATTGAGCACTTACCAGACCATGGTTTCCGGCGGTACGAAGCCATTGGATACCCTGGTAGCTATCTCGTTGTACCTGATCGCCTCGTAGCAAGCGCAAGCCCAAATCGTAAGCAGCTTTGGAGTCCTGCTGGGCTAATTCTATGAGAGCTTGTAAGCGCTGTTCACCAGCTATGTCTATAGGTTCGGCTTGAAATGATACTGTGCTAGCTGGTTGTTCAGCACAATGGCTGTCTATGCATACGCGTACAGTATCTTTGCGCTTTAATTGGGATTCAGCCGATTGATTGGCACAGCCAGTACCTAGGGCAAGTGTGGCTAATGTTACGGATAATACGACGTTGCGCATTGAAATTTCATCCCTAAAAATAGTTGAGCCTTGCTTGTGATTGACTCACTTAAGACTATTTCAAAAATATGAAAAAATCTTAGGGCGGTCAAGCCTAAAAGTCAATACGATTTTCTAGAAGACTGATAAATCATTCTGGAATGCGTGGGGCGCAAATCAGCAGTGTAAACCCCCACCAACGTCTATTTTTTGAGTATTTTACAGCACATGGCTTTTTGCCAAGGGCTGATTTAATTTCAAAAGGTAAGGGTGTATCTCATTGTTTCTGCAGCTATGCGTTGCTTATGGAATGATTTATTCGGCCCTCCTTTGCTTTGAAAATCTATAGTTGTTGTGAGTGGTATTTGGCCGACAGTTCGTGCACTGCCTCGATAAAGGCACCGGCGTGCTCCGGTTTGACCTCGGGGGTGATGCCGTGGCCGAGGTTGAATACATGGCCGGTACCGTGGCCGTAGCTGGCCAGGATGCGTTCGACTTCTTTACGAATGGCTGCCGGGCTGGCGTATAGCGCCGAGGGGTCCATGTTGCCCTGCAGGGCAACCTTGTCGCCGACACGGGCGCGGGCGCTGCCGATGTCGCAGGTCCAGTCCAGGCCCAGTGCGTCGGCACCGGTTTGTGCCATGGCTTCCAGCCACAGGCCGCCGCCCTTGGTGAACAGGATGACAGGCACCTGGCGGCCTTCGTGCTCACGGATCAGGCCGTCTACTATCTTTTGCATATAAGCCAGCGAAAACTCCAGATAGGCCGCCGATGACAGGCTGCCACCCCAGCTGTCGAAAATCTGCACGGCTTGAGCGCCGGACAGGATTTGCTGGTTCAGGTAGCTGGTGACTGATTGCGCCAGTTTGTCGAGCAGGCGGTGCATGGCTTCCGGCTGGTCGTACATAAAGGCTTTGCTTTTGCGGAAGTCTTTGGAGGAACCGCCTTCTACCATATAGGTGGCCAGCGTCCAGGGGCTGCCGGAAAAGCCGATCAGGGGCACGCGGCCATTGAGTTCGTGGCGGATGGTGCTGACGGCGTCCATTACATAGCCGAGGTCTTTTATAGGGTCGGGAATCGGTAGGGCATCAATGGCTTCGGGTGTATCGACAATCTTTTTAAAGCGCGGGCCTTCGCCGGTTTCAAAATACAGTCCCAGTCCCATGGCGTCGGGAATGGTGAGGATGTCGGAGAACAGGATGGCGGCGTCCAGCGGGTAACGCTCCAGTGGCTGCAGGGTTACTTCGCAGGCCAGTTCCTTGTTCATGCACAGATCCATGAAACCGCCGGCCTTGGCACGGGTCGCACGGTATTCGGGCAGATAACGACCGGCCTGGCGCATCATCCAGATAGGCGTAACATCAACCGGCTGCTTGAGCAGGGCGCGAAGAAAGCGATCGTTTTTCAGGGCTGTCATAGAGTTATCCACCATCCATTAAGCAAGTTGACCGGCTTGTGTTTGTCTTTGACATTGCCGGATTTTAAGAGGGCAGTATAGACGAAGGCGGGAGATTTTGCTTTGGGGTGGTTTTTTCTGGCTTCGGTGTGGCAGCCAGGGTGAGACGCCACGCAAAGCTGCGCTGCCACGACCGCCCAGTGGGCGTTCATGGCGCTAAATGCTTTGCGTAGCGCCTCACCCTGCCTGCTGATACACCTTGCCGTTGCTGGGGGGAGATTGGCCCGGCTTTGCCGGGCTGCTGTCGCTGTGCTGATACTTTGATCTGCGTGAAGTTACCAAGTCATCCTGCGAAAGCGAAGCGCACTCGCAGGATCTATCCTTAGCCGATAACGCTGGATCAAGACTTCCGTCATGCTGTGCAAAACGCAGGATGACGTGGATGTCATACACAACCGGTTTTCTGTCATGCCGGACGCGGCGTAGCATGACAGGCGGTTGTATCAGAACAGCTTTTCATCCAGCAGGAACAGCGATTCACTGCCGGCGCGCACACTGGCGGTGAGCGAGTGGATGCGCGGCAGCAGGCGGGCGAAGTAGAAGCGGGCGGTGCCCATTTTGCTGGCGTAGAAGTCTTCTTCGCCTTCCCTGCCCTGCGCGACCTTGGCCATCAGTGCCCACATATAGGCATAGGCGGTGTAGCCAAATACATGCAGGTATTCCACCGAGGCTGCGCCGATTTCGTTGGGATTGGCCTTGCCCTGCTCTAACAGCCAGGCAGACAGCTCATCCAGATTTTCAATCGCTTGCTGCAATGGTGCGGTAAATTCTTCTAGCTCGCGATTATCGGCAATAAAGCCATGCACTTCCTGGCTGAAATGCTTATAGAACGCGCCGCCATTGGCCACCAGTTTGCGTCCGGCCAGATCCAGCGACTGGATGCCGTTGGTGCCTTCGTAAATCTGGGTGATGCGGCAATCGCGCACCAGTTGTTCCTGGCCCCACTCGCGGATATAGCCGTGGCCGCCAAATACCATCTGGCCGTGCAGCGTGGTTTCCAGACCCATGTCGGTCATAAAGGCTTTGGCCACCGGAGTCAGCAAGGCGACCAGTTCGCTGGCCTGCTGCTTGGTGTCGGCATCGTCGGCGAACTTGGCCAGATCGAGCTGTTTGGCGACATAGGTAGAAAATGCACGGCCGCCCTCGTTGAGCGCTTTCATGGTCAGCAGCATGCGGCGCACATCGGGGTGCACGATGATAGGATCAGCGGCTTTTTCTGGCTGTTGTGTGCCGGTCGGGGCGCGGCTTTGGATGCGTTCGCGGGCGTATTCAATGGCGCTCTGGTAGGAACGCTCGGCCACGCCCAAACCCTGAATGCCCACGCCCAGGCGCTCGTAGTTCATCATGGTGAACATGGCGGCCAGCCCCTTGTTGGGCTCGTCGATGATATAACCCACGGCATTGTCGAAGTTCATCACGCAAGTGGGCGAGGCCTTGATGCCCATCTTGTGTTCGATTGAACCGCAGGACACAGCATTGCGCTCGCCGAGGCTGCCGTCGTCGTTGACCATAAACTTGGGTACCAGAAACAACGAGATACCGCGAGGTCCGGCTGGAGCATCCGGCAGCTTGGCCAGTACCAGGTGGATGATGTTTTCGGTCAGATCGTGTTCGCCGCCGGTGATGAAGATCTTGGTACCGGTGATGCGGAAACTGCCGTCAGCCTGGGGTTCGGCCTTGGTGCGGATGATGCCCAAATCGGTACCGGCGTGGGGTTCGGTCAGGCACATGGAGCCGGCCCACTGGCCGCTGTACATGTTGGGCAGGTATTTCTGCTTCAGTTCGTCGCTGGCGTGGGCGTTGAGTGACAGGCAGGCACCGGCAGTCAGCATCGGGAACAGGCCAAAGGAAATATTGGCGGCGTTGACCATCTCTTCCAGCTGGGCGGTGAGCATCTTGGGCATGCCCATGCCGTCATATTCGGGAGCGCCGCCCACACCGACCCAGCCGCCTTCGGCGTAGGTCTGATAAGCCGCTTTGAAACCATCGGCGGTGGTGACTGCACCGTTGTGCCACTGCGCGCCCTGCTCGTCGGCTGCGCGATTGAGCGGTGCAATCACAT
Organism: uncultured Thiopseudomonas sp.; assembly: GCA_964625365.1. GTDB lineage: Bacteria > Pseudomonadota > Gammaproteobacteria > Pseudomonadales > Pseudomonadaceae > Thiopseudomonas. Next base: position 5,097 of record CAZVDA010000155.1, read on the forward strand.
CGGTATTGACCTTGGCGGCCTCCTCCAGAATGGCGCTGGCGGTATCGGCATCCACCGTCTCCGCCAGTTGCGGCAGGCTCGCCCACAACTGCGGCGCCTGGAAGACTTCATTGAGGACAAAATTCATGTCGCGTAGCGGGGCTTTGTAGTCGGCCATGTCTGGTTCCCTTTGTAATATTTGTTCAGAACAGTGTGGCAGCAGGCGAATGATGGTTACGTAAAGACGCCGCAAGTACGTCCCTGTAGGCTCCGCAACGCCTTCCTTGGCGTTGCAGGCTTTACTCCACCATCATCCGCCTGCCCGAAACATTTGTGTTGTCTGCAAGCTTTTGCGGTAAGTCTGTACAAAAGCCAAGGTGTGACGGATGCACGGAGGTTATCTCTCTCCTCCCCCTCCCCACACGGGCGGATCTGGCGGATTGCACGGAATTTGCAGCAGTTGGAACAAAGTGGAGCAAAGCCTCTGTCGCCATGGATGGCGACAGGGAGCCTACAGGGATGTATTCACGGCGTCTTTGCGTAGCTTTGTACCAACTGCTAGCACACAAAAATAGCCATCAATAGCCCAGTGCAAAATCCTCTTCCGCCATATCCATCAGGTTGTCGGCACCGGACAGCATGGCCGCAACATGCGCACGGGTACGTGGCAGGATACGGGCGAAGTAGAAGCG
>CAZVDA010000156.1:0-5716 GCA_964625365.1 uncultured Thiopseudomonas sp.
GATGATTCTGGCGCTGTGCTTTGCCGTTGTGCAGGCGTTTTTTCCCATGGTCGGTGCATGGAAAGGTGACCATCACTGGATGAGCCTGGCGCAGCCGGCGGCCTGGGGCCAGTTTGTCTTTTTGTTCTTTGCCTTTGCCGCACTGACCTGGGCGTTTGTGACTGATGATTTCAGCGTGGCCTACACCGCGCAAAACTCCAACAGCCTGCTGCCCTGGTATTACAAGATCAGTGCAGTGTGGGGTGCCCACGAAGGTTCGCTGTTGTTGTGGGCTTTTACCCTGTCCGGCTGGACCTTTGCCGTGGCCATCTTCTCGCGCCAGCTGCCTGAGGAGATGCTGGCGCGGGTGCTGTCGGTGATGGGCATGGTCAGCGTCGGCTTTTTGCTGTTCCTGATTGTTACGTCCAATCCTTTCGAGCGCCTGCTGCCGAACATCCCCGCTGACGGTCGCGATCTTAACCCGCTGCTGCAGGACTTTGGCCTGGTGGTGCACCCGCCCATGCTGTACATGGGCTATGTCGGCTTCTCGGTAGCCTTTGCCTTTGCCATTGCCGCGCTGCTGGGCGGCAAGCTGGATGCGGCCTGGGCCCGCTGGTCGCGCCCCTGGACGCTGGTGGCCTGGGCATTTCTCGGCATTGGTATTGCACTGGGCTCCTGGTGGGCCTATTACGAACTGGGCTGGGGCGGCTGGTGGTTCTGGGATCCGGTAGAAAACGCTTCCTTTATGCCCTGGCTGGTGGGTACTGCACTGATCCACTCACTGGCGGTGACCGAAAAACGCGGCCTGTTCAAAAACTGGACGGTACTGCTGGCAATTGCCGCCTTCTCGTTGAGCCTGCTGGGTACTTTCCTGGTGCGCTCCGGCGTGCTGACCTCGGTGCATGCCTTTGCCTCCGACCCGACCCGCGGCCTGTTTATCCTGGTGTTTCTGCTGGTGGTAGTGGGCGCTTCGCTGGTGCTGTTTGTATGGCGTGCCCCTGTGGTCAAGAGCCGTGTCGGTTTTGGTTTCTGGTCGCGGGAAACCCTGCTGCTGGTCAACAACATCGTGCTGGTGGTGGCCACCGCCATGGTGCTGATCGGGACCCTGTATCCGCTGATTCTCGACTCGCTGACCGGTGCCAAGCTGTCGGTGGGGCCGCCCTATTTCAATGCGCTGTTTAACCCGCTGATGGGCATCCTGATGCTGGCGCTGGGTGTGGGCGTATTGCTGCGCTGGAAGAGTACTCCCGGCGTCTGGCTGCTGAAAATGACCGGACCGGCCTTGCTGGCCGCTGCGGTGCTCAGCCTGTTGCTGACCCTGCTGGCCGACGAATTTAACGGCGCGGTGCTGGTGGTGTATTTCCTGAGCTTCTGGGTGGTGCTGACAGCGGTACGCGATCTATTGGATAAAACCCGCCACCGTGGCTTTATCAAGGGGCTACGTAGCCTGACCCGCAGTTACTGGGGCATGCAGGTAGGGCACCTGGGGCTGGTGGTCTGTGCCATTGGCGTGGTGCTGTCCAGCCACTACAGTATCGAGCGCGACCTGAAAATGAGCGTTGGCGATAGCGTCGAGCTGGGGGCTTACAGCTTCCGCTTTGATGGCGCCAAACACCATGAAGGCCCCAACTATATTTCTGACCGGGGCACCATCCGCGTTCATCAGGATGGCCGTGAAATCACCACGCTCTATCCGGAAAAGCGCCTGTATATCGTGCAGCAGATGCCGATGACGGAAGCCGGCATTGACCCGGGCTTTACCCGCGACCTCTATGTGGCGCTGGGCGAGCCGCTGGACAACGGTGCCTGGGCGGTACGTCTGCAGGTCAAGCCTTTTGTGCGCTGGATCTGGCTGGGTGGCCTGCTGACCGCGCTGGGCGCTTTCCTGTCGGTATGGGACCCGCGCTATCGCGCCCGCATTCGCCAGAAAGTGGGTGATTCACTGGCACGCCGCAGCGCTGCCGAACAGGAGGCAAAAGATGTCTAGGGGACGTTTGCTGGCCATGCTGGCCGTAGTGGGGGGTATCGCCGCCTTTGCCCTGATGGCTGTATACGGGCTGAAAAATGATCCGCAGGAGCTGCCCTCGGCCCTGCTGGGCAAGCCGTTTCCGGCGTTCAAGCAGCCGGCGCTGGGTGACCCGCAGCGCTTGCTGACCCGCAAGGACTTGCTGGGCAAGCCTGCGCTGGTCAACGTCTGGGCCACCTGGTGCCCGACCTGCCGCGCCGAACACGATTATTTCAATCAGCTGGCCGCCCGTGGCGTGCCTATTATCGGCATCAACTACAAGGATGACGATGCCAAGGCACAGAAGTGGCTGCAGGACCTCAAGGACCCTTATGTGCTCAACATCAGTGATCCCAAAGGCAGTCTGGGCATGGAGCTGGGTGTGTACGGCGCGCCGGAAACTTTCATCATTGACAGCCAGGGCGTGATTCGTCACAAGTTTGTCGGTGCCGTGAACGAGCAGATCTGGCGCGAGCGGCTGGCACCCGTCTATCAGGAGCTGAACCGTCAATGAAAACCCGCCTGCTGACCCTGTTATGCAGCCTGTGGCTGGCCCTGCCGCTGCAGGCGGCCATCGACACCCACGAATTTGCCACCAAGGCCGAAAGTGACCGCTACCGCAAGCTGATCGAAGAGCTGCGCTGCCCCAAGTGCCAGAACCAGAATATTGCCGACTCCGATGCACCCATCTCCATGGACCTGCGTGACGAAACCTACCGGTTGATGACTGAAGAAGGTCTGAGCGACGAGCAGATTGTTGATTTTCTGGTCGAGCGTTACGGTGATTTTGTGCGCTACAAACCGCCCCGCGACAGCCGTACCCTGGTGCTCTGGTATGGGCCCTTTGCGCTGCTGGGCTTTGGCCTGCTGATGCTGGTGGTGATCGTGCTGCGCCGCCGCACGGACACAGGCAGCGAGGCGGATGGCGGGCTGTCCGGCGATGAGCGCCAGCGCCTTGAACAGCTGTTAACTCAAACACGGGAATCTGCAGACAAATGATTACTTTCTGGTTACTGGCCCTGGTACTGCTGGTCAGTGCCCTGTTGTTGCTGTTATGGCCGGTTCTGCGGGTGCGCCGGCATCAGGCCGAAGAAGACCGCACCGCGCTGAACGTTGCGCTCTATCAGGAGCGGCTGGCCGAATTGCAGGGCCAGTTCGACCAGGGCACCCTCAGTGCAGAGCTGTTTGAACAGGGCCGCCTTGAGGCCGAACGCGAACTGCTGGACGACACCGCTGCCGGTGCGCCCAGGCAGCGTGCCAGCCTGGGCATGGCCCTGCCGCTGGTGGCCAGTTTGCTGGTGCCGGTGGCCGGCACCGGTCTCTACATGCTGTGGGGCTCCAGTGACCAGGTCAGCGCCACCCTTGCACAGCTGCCCCTGCTTGAACAACAGCAGGCGGTTGAAGCACTGATGAAGCGCATTCCGGGCATCGAACAGCCGCAAGAACGCGAAGCAGCCGTCAACGAACTGATCGGCCGGCTGGAAGATATCGTGCGCATGCAGCCGGAAGCGGCGGATGTCTGGTTTTTCCTGGGGCGTCACTATATGGGCGAGCAGCGTCATGCCGATGCCGCCAATGCCTTTGCCCGCACCATGGATGTTGCCGGCCGTCAGCCCGAAATTCTTGCCCAGTGGGCGCAGGCCCGCTTTTTTGCCGACGGCAATATCTGGAGCACGGCTTTACAGGACGCGGTAGACGTGGTGCTGGCGTCCGATCCACATGACGCCACCACGCTGGGCTTTGTCGGTATCGCCGCTTTTGAAAGTGGCAACTTCAATGTGGCCCGTGATGCCTGGAACCGTCTGCTCGACGCCATGGACCCGCGAGACCCTTCTGCCGGCGCGGTACTGACCGGCATCGAGCGGGCAGAAAAGGCGGTGGCCGAATATGGCGAGCAGAACCCGGCGGCTACTGCCGGTCCGGTGTTGCCGGCGTTGCCGGATCTGGCCGCGCTCAGCCAGTCGGGCCGTGTTGCGGTACGCATCAGCCTGGCTGACGGGCTTGAAGGCACGCTGGACCCCGGGGCTACCGTTTTTGTATTTGCCCGCTCGCCGCAAAGCGGCCAGTTGCCACTGGCGGCACAACGTTTGACGGTTGCCGACCTGCCCGCCGAAGTGGTGCTTAGCGATGCCGATGCGGTGATGAGCGAGCTGCAGTTGTCAAAGGCGGAAGGCATCAAGGTACAGGCCAGCGTTGCCGCAGACGGCAATGCCAGCACGCCGGACTGGGTCAGCACCACGCTGGATGCCGAGGTGGGCGCCGATATTCCGCTGGAGCTGGTCATCAGCCTGCCTGCCGGAAACTGACTCCCGTTTTTGCCAGGCCCGCCGGTGTAATGCCGGCGGGCTTTTTTGTGCCGGCCGAGTGTGCACGGCGTCGTCATGGGTACAACCAAAGTTGGCTTTTAACAGGATAAAAGCAGAATCCATGCGTTGCGCAGGGGGCAGGATAATGGCCGGAAAAAGGAGGGATACCCAATGCGCAAATCAACACTACTCTGTGTTCTGTTTTTATTGGCCGGCCAGTTGGCCCAGGCGGCCGAGAATGTGCTAATTGGCTTGAGCCTGCCACGCACCGGGCATTATAGGGCCGGATCGGTGGAGGTTGCCCAGGGCGCATTGCTGGCCGTGGATGATATCAATGCCAATGGCGGAGTGCAGGGCAGGATGCTGGCGCTGGACATGCGCGACAGTGGCTCGAACGCGGAGCAGGCCCGTAAAAATGTAAAAGCCTTTGCCGGACAGGGTGCGGCCGTGGTGCTGGGTGGAGGTAGCACGGAAGAAACCGTTGCCGCCGGCCGGCAGGCTGCGAGCCAGGGCATGTTGTATATGGCTGCATTTAATCATGCCAACGAAATTACCGGTCGTGACGGGCACCGGCATCTGTTTCGCGAGCCGGCCAATGACTGGATGAGTGCGCAGGCACTGGGTCAGTATCTGGCCTGGAACCGTCCCAACCAGCGCTATTACTATGTAGTCAGCAACGATGGCTGGGGGCTGGGAACCGAAGAAGGCTTGCGGCGTACCACGGGCAGCCAGGACAAGGCTCGCCATGGCTTTACCCGTATTGCGCCGGATATGGCAGGGCAGAAGTCCTATCAGCAGGCGGTGGATAAAATCCGCAAGGTACAGCCAGACATGCTGGTGCTGGCCTTGCAGGGGCATCATCTGGTGCAGATGATGCGTACTCTGGAGCATAGCGGATTGCTCAAGGAGGTACAGGTCATTATTCCCCACTTGAGTCCAGCCATGATCGAGGAAATCGGCATGCATAGCATGCAGGGCGTGATGGGTATCCAGGCCTGGACCTGGCAAGTGCCAGCGCTGGAAAAAAGCCCCCGTGGCGAGCGATTTGTTGGAGACTATGTTGCGCGCTATCAAGCCTATCCTGGCAGCATGGCCGCTTCCGCCTACGCTGCTGTTGTCCAGTGGGCCGATGCGGTCGAGCGCGTCAACAGCCTGGAGACGGATGCGGTTATTGGCGCGCTGGAGAACCATCAATACCAGCTGCTCAAAGGTGCGCAGGCCTGGCGTGATTTTGACCACCAGAATGTCCAGGACGTTTATGTGGTGCAGGTGAAGGAGCGCAGTACCATTATGTCTAGCCCCATGCGTCAGGATTATTTTTCCATTTTGCACCGGATGCACGGCGCAGAGGCCGCCCAGACCTTTGAAGACTGGCAAAAAGAGCGTGGAGAGCAGCTTGAACTTCGGTAGGCACCATGGCGGAGCG